>NZ_JBCLVC010000009.1:0-39726 GCF_039548475.1 Luteimonas yanweni
ACCGCCGCTGCCGTGTCTATCGTGCCCGTCGCCGAGTCCAATTTACGCTACGCCGCTGCCGGCAGCGGCGACCCGGGCTCGCCCTGGGCGATCGCCGACGGCTGGCGCCTGGGGCATGCCGGCCTGCGCCGGGTGGTGCTGGGCGAAGCCGACGCGCGCCACGTGGCGATCGCGCACGGGGCCGCCGGCAACTACCGGATCGGAGTCGAGGATGCCGGGACGCTTGGCGTCGAAGGCGCGACGATGGCCTCTGGAATCCTGCAGGCACGTTTCAACGGCCGGGGCCTGCGTTTCCCGGTCGATATCGATGGCGCTGCCGTGCTCGTCCATGACGGGCGCCGGCGCTGGCGCTTCGAGCGGATCGGTGCCTACGAGGCCACGCGCGGCGGCGAAGCCGGCGGTGGCAACAGGGTTGCGGCGCCGATGCCCGGGCGTATCGTGGTCACCAGGGTGAAGCCCGGCGAGCACGTCAGCGAGGGACAGGAGCTGCTGGTGATGGAAGCGATGAAGATGGAACTTGCGCTCAAGGCCCCGCGCGATGGCATCGTCGCGGAACTGCTTGCCGGCGAAGGCGACTTCGTCGAGGCGGACGCCGTCCTGGTCACCCTGGAAGACTGAGGTGGCGCATGCCCGGCAGGTGCGCATCGTCGAGGTGGGTCCGCGCGACGGCCTCCAGAACGAATCCGCGATCGTCTCCACCGCGGCCAAGATCGAGCTGATCGACCGCCTGTCGGCCACCGGGCTGCAGACGGTCGAGGCGACCAGCTTCGTCAGCCCGAAGTGGGTCCCGCAGCTGGCCGATGCCGCCGAGGTCTACGCCGGCATCACCCGCCGCGACGGCGTGGACTACCCGGTGCTCGTGCCCAACCTGCAGGGCTACGAGCGCGCCCATGCCGCCGGTGCCGACGAGGTGGCGGTGTTCACCGCGGCCTCGGACGCGTTCAACCGGCGCAACACGAATGCCGGCATCGACGAATCGCTTGCGCGCTTCGCACCGGTACTGGAGCGCGCCCGCGCCGACGGCGTGCGCGTGCGCGGCTACGTGTCCACCGTGCTCGGCTGCCCCTACCAGGGAGAGGTGCCGCTGGACGACGTGGTCCGCGTTGCGCACGCCCTGCACGCCATGGGCTGCTACGAGGTTTCGCTGGGCGACACCATCGGCGTGGGCACGCCCGGCAAGGCGCGCGACATGCTGCGGGCGGTGGCCGCCGAGGTGCCGATGGCGGCACTCGCCGTGCACTTCCACGACACCTGGGGACAGGCGCTGGCCAACGTGCTGGCCTGCCTGGAGGAAGGCGTGGCGGTGGTCGACGCCGCGGTCTCCGGCACGGGCGGCTGCCCGTATGCCAAGGGCGCCAGCGGCAACCTCGCCACCGAGGACCTCGTCTACATGCTGCATGGGCTTGGCGTGGAGACGGGAGTCGACCTGGATGCGCTGGCCGACACCGGGACCTGGCTGTCCGGCATCCTCGGGCGCGCTAGCGGCAGCAAAGTGGCCAGGGCGCTGTCCGCGCAGTGAACAGCTCGCGGCCGCCCGATCCGCCCGCGCAGCCACCAGCCGACGGTGCCAACGCGCAGGTCCTGGACGCGCTCGATGCCGCCGCCTGCGACCCGCTTGTCCCCGAACGCGCGCGCGCGCTGCTTCTAGAGGCTGCCGCAGCGCTGCGCGCGGCCAGCGCCGACGCCCAGCATGCGCAGCTGCGCTACCACGCCCTGTTCGACGCCGTGCCCGATCCCGTCAGCGTGATCGCCGCCGACGGCACGGTGCTTGACCTCAACCGGGCCGGCATGGCGGCCTACAGGCGCCCGCGCCACGAGATCGTCGGCCAGCCGATCCACGTCCTCAATCCCGACCTGCCCGAAGACCACATGACGCCGGTGCTGGAGGCGCTGGACCGCGGCGAGACCTTCGTCATCGAGGTCAGCAACATGCGCGCCGACGGCACCCGCTTCCCGGTGGAAGTGCATTCGGCCGGCTTCGACCACGAGGGCCAGCGCTGCGTCGTGGCCGTGGCGCGCGACCTCAGCAGGCGCCGCGAAGCGGAGGCGCGCTACCACGACCTGATGGAGGTGATGGACAAGGGCATCGTCATCCAGGCTGCGAACGCGGCGGTGCTGCATGCCAACACCGCCGCGCTGCGGATACTGTCCCTGAACCAGGGCGAGCGGGTCCCGCGCGACGGCAGCCTGCCGCAGCACTGGATGTTGCTGCGCGCCGACGGCAGCGAGATGCCGATGTCGGAATTCCCCGCGATGCGCGCGTTGCGCGAGGGGCGGCTGGTGGGCAACACCCTCATCGGCCTCTACCACCGCCTGCGCCGGCGCCTGCTGTGGCTGTCGGTGACGGCGGCCCCGCACTTCGCCGCCGGTGCCGACAGCCCCGACCAGGTGCTGTCGATGTTTTCCGACGTCACCGAACTCAAGCGCGACAGCGCCCTCTTCGACCGCGTGCAGTCGCTGGCCAGCATTGGTGGCTGGGAATGGGATCGCGCAAGCGGCCGGCTCTACCTCACCGACGAGGCCGCGCACATCCTGTCGCAGGCGCAGCGCCCGGCGTCCATGGACGCGGTGATGGCATGCCTGCAGCAGGCCGACGCGGACCGGTTGCGCAGCGCGCTGGACACCTCCAGCGACGGCACCGGCTTCGAACTCGACCTGGAAGGCGCGCGTGCGGACGGCGCTGCGTTCTGGGTGCGCGTGATCGGCGAAAGCGGCTCCGGCGTGGCCGGCAAGGCGCGGGTCACCGGCACCCTGCAGGACATCACCATCAGCAAGCACGGCGAGCAGACGCTGCGCGTGCTGGCGCGCAGCGATCCGCTCACCGGCCTGCTCAACCGCGACGCCATGCTGGAGGAAATCGCCACGCACCTCGGCGGCGCCCAGATGGCGCCGATGGCGGTGCTGTACATCGACCTCGATCGATTCAAGCTGGTCAACGACGTGCTCGGCCATGCCGCCGGCGACAGCCTGCTGGCCGCGGCCGCCGGGCGCCTGCGCGCGGCCGTGGGCGACCAGGGCCTGATCGCGCGCTTCGGCGGCGACGAATTCCTGGTCGCATGCGACTGCGGAGGCGACCAGGGCCGCCCGGAGCGCATCGCCGACGCGATCCTCGCCGCCTTCGCGGTGGGCTTCGGCTTCGACAAGGACGAGTTCGTGGTCACCGCCAGCATCGGCATCGCGCGCTCGCCGCAGGACGGTACCGACACCCAGTCGCTGATCCAGCATGCCGACGCGGCGATGTACGAGAGCAAGCGGCGCACGCGCAACGGGCGGCAGTCGTACACGCCCGCGCTGGCCCAGTCCCAGCGCGAGCGGCTGCAGTTCGAGACCCAGCTGCGCCACGCCGCCGACAACGACGAATTCCACCTGGTCTACCAGCCGCAGGTGGAGCTCTACACCGGGCGCATCGTCGGCGCCGAGGCGCTGATCCGCTGGCGCAACCAGCGGCTTGGAGAAATGCGACCGGACCATTTCATCGCCCAGGCCGAAGGCACCGGCGACATCGTGCGCATCGGTCACTGGGCGCTGCGCGAGACCTGCCGGCAGGTCGCCGCCTGGCGCGACGATGGCCTCGGCATCGTGCGCATGGCGGTGAACGTGTCCTATCGGCAGCTGCTGGGCAGTGACCTGGTGGCGTCGGTGGAAGGCCTGCTGCGCGAATTCGGGCTGCCCGGCTCGGCGCTCGAGCTGGAGTTCACCGAGCGGGTGCTGATCGAGGACGCGCCGGAGACGCTGGGCAACTTCGCGGCGCTGCGGGCGCTGGGCGTGAGCCTGGCCATCGACGACTTCGGCGAGGGCTACAGCGCGCTCAACTACCTGCGCCGGCTGCCCATCCAGGGCCTGAAGCTGAGCCAGCTGTTCGTGGCCGGCGTGCCGCGCAACCAGTCCGACGTGGCCGTCTGCCAGGCCGTGGCGGGCATCGCCCGCAGCCTGGGCCTGGGGCTCGTGGCCGAGGGGATCGAGACCCCCGGGCAGCGCCGCTTCCTGCTCGACCTCGGGGTCGCGGTGGGCCAGGGCTTCCTGTTCGCGCCCGGGCTGCGGCCGGACGAGTTCGCCGGGCGCCTGCGCGCCGGGCCGGAACGCCAGGTGGAAGCCTCCCGGCAGCCGACGCAGCACCCCGCGGCAGACCACTAGGCACTCTACCTGCCGCTGCTGCAGGAGCGGCCATGCCGCGATGGCGATGACTGTGGGAGCGGCCAAGGCCGCGATGGCGCCTGGCGTGGCGATCGCGGCCATGGTCGCTCCCACCGGGCAGGCGCGCCCGCCCACGCCCCTGCTCCGCCGTACGCCGCGCAAGTCCGGTAAAATCGCCGGTTTCCGCATTCCCCGGGACCGCCATGCAAGCAGATTCGATCCGCGCCGTCGTCACTGGCGGCGTCTCCGGCCTCGGCCTCGCCGTCGCTACCCGCATCGTCGCCGACGGCGGCAAGGTCGCCCTGTTCGACGTCAACGACGACAAGGGCGCGTCCGCGGTCGCGTCGCTTGGCGAGGCCAACGCGCGCTACTTCGCCACCGATGTCACCAGCGAGGACACCGTGGTGGCCAACGTCGATGCGGCCAGGGACTTCCTCGGCGGCCTGAACATGGTCGTCAACTGCGCGGGCATCCTCGGCGCCGGCCGCGTGCTCGGCCGCGACGGGGCAATGCCACTGGGCCGCTTCCAGTCGACGGTGATGGTCAACCTGGTCGGCAGCTTCAACGTCGCCAAGGCCGGCGCCGCGCTGATGCAGCACAACGATGCGGGCGAGGACGGGGAGCGCGGCGTGATCATCAACACCGCGTCGGTGGCGGCCTATGAAGGCCAGATCGGCCAGGCCGCGTACTCGGCCTCGAAGGGCGGCGTGGTCGGCATGACCCTGCCGATGGCGCGCGAGCTGGCCCGCTTCGGCATCCGGGTCAACACCATCGCCCCGGGCATCTTCTGGACGCCGATGGTCGACGGCATGCCGGATGACGTGCAGCAGTCGCTGTCGTCCTCGATCCCGTTCCCCTCGCGCCTGGGTCGCCCGGAGGAATTCGCCGACGTGGTCGCGTATCTCGCCGGCAACCGCTACATCAACGGCGAGACCATCCGCCTGGACGGCGCCGTGCGCCTGGCCCCCAAGTAAGGAACACCGATGAAGGCTTACGACGTCAAGAAAGGCAACGTGGTCGAACACAACGGCACCGTGTACCAGGTGCGGGACATCGACCGCAGCTCGCCGCAGGGGCGCGGCGGCAACGTGCGCTTCCGCTTCACCATGTACAGCGTGCCCGGCGGCAACAAGACCGACGCCTCGTTCGACGGCGACGACGAACTGAAGGAAGTCGAGCTGCTGCGTCGCCAGGCCAGCTTCTCGTACAGGGACGGCGAGGCCTTCGTGTTCATGGACGACGAGGACTTCACGCCCTACACCCTCGACCCCGACGTGGTCGGCGACGATGCCGGCTACATCAGCGACGGACTCGGTGGCTGCTTCGTGCAGATCATCGACGATATGCCGATCGCCGTGCAGCTGCCGCAGACGGTGGCACTTGAGGTGGTCGAGACGCCGCCGGAGCTCAAGGGCGGCACCGCCACCAAGCGCCCGAAGCCCGCGCGCCTGTCGACCGGCCTCGAGATCCAGGTGCCCGAGTACATCGCCAACGGCGAGCGCGTGCTGGTCAACACCACCAGCGGCGAGTTCTCCGGCCGCGCCGACTGATCGCCTGCCCCGCGGCGTCCTCCAGGCGCAGCCACAGCTGCACCCTCGTCGCCACCTGCCGCAGTGGGAGCGGCCATGGCCGCGATCGCCACCAGGGCGGCGTCTACCGCGACAGCAGCAAGCCCGGGTCCAGGCCACCCTCAGCCTGATGGAGCGCGCGAAGGCGCAGGCCGAGCGCGGCGACGTTGGCCTCGGCCTGCTCCAGCGATGCGCGCGCAGCGGGCGGCAGCATGCCGCGTCCGGCGGCCTGCAGGCGCTTGTCCAGCTCACGCAGGCGGGCGGCGCGCTCGCCGGCGCCATCGCGGGCCTGCTCGCGCTCCGCGGCCTGCGGCAGGCCATAACCGGGTAGCGACAGCAGGCCCGCGGGGCTTGCGAGCACTCCGCCCTCGCGCAGCGCTTCGGTTAGCAGGGGCAGCATTTCGCCTGCGCCTGCGCCCGCACTTGAATCCGCGTTTACGCCCGCAGCCGCCTCCATGGCGCTGGCCGCACGCTGGCTGCCGGCCTGGAACATACGTCGCTTGAGCACATCCCGCGCACGCTGCTCCTCGCGCCGCAGCGCGGCCTCCTCCAGCAGCAGGAGCGCCGCCGAGACGCGCATGTCGCCCCGCTGCAGCCACGGCGCACGCTGCGAAGGCGCCGTGCGCAACCAGTCCTCCACATCGCCCGGCTCCAGCCCCAGGGCTTCGCGCGCGGAGTCGTACAGCGCCTGGTAGTGCGCACTCCAGGGCTCGAAGCGATAGCCCAGCCTGCGCGCCTCGTCGGGATCGGCCGGCACCTGCGCGTCATCCACCAGCCCCGCGCGGCGCAGCCGCCGCAGCAGGCCCTTGGGCGTGATGCTGTCGAGATCGGCCGCGGCGGCGCGCGGCAGGCCGTCATGCAGAAGCTTCCAGGTCTCGACCGCGCAGTTGTTGCCGATGAAGCGGTAGCGCCCGTCGTAGCTCCAATGCACGTGCGCCGCACGCCGTAGCAGGCTGGCGATCCCGTCGACCGAAAGACGCAGCGGGATCGAATCCAGCGGCCGCAGCTCCACGCGCGTGTATTCGTCCACCACCTGCTGCAGCGGCAGCACGAACAGCCGCGACGGATAGCCACCCGTCAGCCCTCGCCAGCTCGACAGCTGCAGATCGTCCACGAAGGCGCGGAACGACAGCACGCGATGATGCTCGAGATCCAGGCGACACTCCGGCCCCGGCGCCCGGCCCGGCGCACAGACCACCAGGCGCAGCATCGTGTGCCCCCAGCGGCTCATCATCGCCTCGCCATTGCCGGCCAGCAGATAGTCCACCGCCACCACGCGTGCAGGATCGAGCTCCAGCAGCGGTTCCGCATCGGCATCGGCCAGCGCGCCCGCATCGACATAGGGCAGGGTGTCCGCGCAGACGGGCGCCTCCGGTGACCAGCCGAAGTGCGCAGCGAAATGCGCGTGCAGGGCCGGCCGCCGACAGGCGTAGGCGGGATCGAGCAGGAAGTACTCCAGGTTCACCGCCACGAATTCCCCCGGCGAATGCAGCTCGTAAGCGTCCGGACTGCGCTCACCGAAGGCATTGTCCGCACCGCGCCCCGGCCACAGCGGCCGCACCTGCCAACCCGCCAGGTCAAGCAAGCGCGGATCGCGGGACAGCCCCTGCTCCCGGTCCCAGTCGTGCGCAAGCTCATGCACCAGCGCCGCCACGGCCGCGCGCGGCACGGCATCGATGCCCTCCGACGGCGTGCTGTCCAACGACGCGCCGTCGAGCAACACCCGCGACAGCGCGATGCGTTCGCCCCGGATACGCCCGTGCACATCCGCCGGCAGGTCATCGCGCCAGGACAGCTGCAGCGCACGCTCGTGCGCACGCCAGCGCGGTGGCAGCCGCTCCAACACCTCGGCCACCAGCATCTCCGTGGCGGCGGTCTCGGACACGGACAGCGCCGACACCGGCTCGATCCGGAGTCCAGTCGCCTGCGGCCCTGCGCCCTCCGATTGCACGGGTAGCGACTGCGCCACTGCCGGCTCCAGGCTCACCGACTGCGCGGACACCGGCATTGCCACCTGCAACAACACACCCGCTGCCACCAGCGCGGCCGCGCGCAAGCGAGCCCCGACCGACGCGCCGTACCGCGCGCCTTCGGCGAGACGCCGCCTCATGCGGGAATCGCAGCTAGAGCTGCTCCTGCAAAGGAAGGGCCAAATCAACGCGCCAGGATCGCCCGCGCCAACTCGAGATCACCGGCCGCCCGCGCCTCGACCGAATGCTCGCGCAAATGGCGCAATGCCGCCTCCAGTCGCGCCCCACGGATCCGCCCGTCGCTGGCGACAAAGCCCGCCGCATCCTCGCGCGCCTGCAGCACGACCTTGTCATTGCCCGAAGTCGAACCCGACGAAGCCCCGCTGGACGCGGACCCCGCGCCCGCGGACGTACCGGCGAAGCTGGACGCGTGGACGGGAGCGGCGATGGCGAGCGCGAACGCGGACGCGAGCGCGCAGGACAATGCGATACGGATCATGCGTGGTTACCTGGATGGGGATCGAAAAGCTTTCCTGGGTTGAGGATACCTGCCGGATCAAGCGCTGCCCGCAGCGCACGCATCACCGCGATCTCCGCCGCGCTGCGCGTCGAGCCCAGGTACGGCTTCTTGACCAGACCGATGCCGTGCTCTGCCGAGATGGTGCCGGCGTGGCGCTGAACCAGCCCTGCCAGGTGCCCGGTGACATCACCGCAGCGCGCGACAAAATCATCCTGGTCGAGCCCGGCAGGCTTCAGCACGTTGATATGCAGGTTGCCATCGCCGATGTGCCCGAACCACGCAACCTCGAACTCCGGATACTCCGTCGCCAGAAGCGCCTGGGCCTCGGCCAGGAAGGCCGGCATCGCCGACACCCGCACCGCGACGTCGTTCTTGTAGGGCACGAAGGGCGCCAGCGCCTCGGTGATGCCCTCGCGCAGGCGCCACAGCTGCGCCGCCTGCGCCTGCGACTGCGCAACCACCCCGTCTTCCACCCAGCCCTGCTCCGCGCAGTACGAGAACGCGTCCAGCAGCCGCGCGTCGTCCGGGCCTTCGGCGGCCGCATCCAGCACCACGTAATACGGATACCCGCGCTCGAACGGCAGCTGCGCCCCGTGCGCGACCACGTGTCCCAGCGCAATATCGGTGAAGAACTCGAAGGCTTCCAGCGCCAGGCGTTCGCGCAGCGCCTGGAAGACCTGCACCAGCACCTCGAACGAAGGCAGCGCCAGCAGCAGCGTGGCCACCGGCGGCGGCGGCGGCGCCAGCTTCAGCGTGGCCTCGACCACCACCCCCAGCGTGCCCTCCGACGCGATCGCCAGATGCCGCAGGTCGTAGCCGCTGGAGTTCTTGACCAGGCCACGGTTGAGGTCGAGCAGCTCGCCGGCGGCGGTGACCAGCTTCAGCCCTGCCACCCACTCGCGGGTGTTGCCGTAGCGCAGCACGCGGATGCCGCCGGCATTGGTGGCGATGTTGCCGCCGATGGTGCAGGAGCCGCGCGCCGCGAAGTCGACCGGATACTGCAGGCCGTGCTCGCGCGCCGCCTCCTGCACGGTCTCGAGCGGCGTACCCGCCTCGACGGTGAGCGTGCGGTCGACCGGGTCGAAGGCCAGCACGCGGCGCATGCGCTCAAGGCTGAGCACGAGCTCGCCATGGGCCGCGACCGCGCCACCGGACAGGCCGGTGCGGCCGCCAGAAGGCACCACCGCCACGCCCTGCGTACTGGCCCAGCGCAGTACGGCCTGGACCTCGCCGGCATCGCCGGGAAGCGCCACGCCCAGCGGCGCCGGCGTCCAGCGGCGCGTCCAGTCGCGTCCGTAGTGCAGCAGTTCGTCCCGCGCGGTAAGCACGCGCAGGCCGGGGACCGCCGCGCGCAGGGATTCGAGTTTGGCGTCACTCATGGCAGGCGTCCGGGCAGGCAGTGCAGCCTGCCAGCGGGATCGGCCAGCGTCCAGCGTTGCAGTGCAGCATGTGCTCGCGGCTGGCACACTGGCCCTCCGCCCACGGCCGGCCGCCAACGATGAAGACCTCCTACCCCCGCAAGGACATCCGCGTGCTGCTGCTGGAGGGCCTGAGTCCGAGCGCCGTCGCCGTGTTCCGTGACGCCGGGTATTCCGACATCGAAACCCACGCCGGCTCGCTGCCCGAGGCGATGCTGCGCGAGCGCGTCCGCGAAGCGCACATCATCGGCATCCGCTCACGCACGCAGCTGACGGCGGAGGTCCTGGCCGAAGCGCGCCGGCTGATGGCCGTGGGCTGCTTCTGCATCGGCACCAACCAGGTCGACCTGGAGGCCGCCGCCCGCCAGGGCGTGCCGGTGTTCAACGCGCCCTACTCCAACACCCGCAGCGTGGCCGAACTGGTGCTGGCCGAAATCATCATGTTGATGCGCGGCGTGCCCGCGCGCCACGCCGCCTGCCTGCGCGGCGGCTGGCTGAAGTCGGCGACAGGCAGCCACGAGGTGCGCGGCAAGACGCTTGGCATCGTCGGCTACGGCCACATCGGCACGCAGGTGGGCCTGCTGGCCGAGGGTCTGGGCATGCGGGTGCTGTTCCACGATGTCGAAGCCAAGCTGTCGCTGGGCAATGCGCGCGCCGCCGCCGGCCTCGATGACCTGGTCGCACGCGCCGACGTGGTCACCCTGCACGTGCCCGAGACGCCGGCCACGCGGATGATGATCGGCGCCACCGAGCTTGCGGCGATGAAGCCCGGCGTACACCTGGTCAACGCGTCGCGCGGAACGGTGGTCGACATCGACGCGCTGGCCGCCGCGCTCGAAAGCGGCCACGTCGGCGGCGCCGCCATCGACGTGTTCCCGGTCGAACCCAAGGGCAACGACGAGGCCTTCGAATCCCCGCTGACCCGCTTCGACAACGTGCTGCTGACCCCGCACGTCGGCGGCAGCACGCTGGAGGCGCAGGACAACATCGGGCTGGAGGTCGCGGCCAAGCTGGTGCGCTACAGCGACAACGGCAGCACGCTGTCGGCGGTCAACTTCCCCGAAGTCACCCTGCCGGGCCACGAGGGCAGCCAGCGCATCCTGCACATCCACCGCAACGTGCCGGGCGTTCTGGTGCAGGTCAACGAGGTGTTCTCGCAGGCCGGGCTCAACATCGACGGCCAGTACCTGCGCACCGACGCCAACGTCGGCTACGTGGTGATCGATGTCGCCGCGACACCCGGGCAGGCGGATGCGCTGCGCGCGCAGCTGGCCGAGGTCACCGGCACGCTGCGCACGCGCATCCTCTATTGAGGTCGAGTTGCTCCGCGGGTCGCGGCTGTAGCCGCTGCCACAGGTCCGGAGCCATGGGGCGGGTCCGGGCTTATCCGGTGGGCGTGACGGTTCCGGCCCGGCGCGCGAGCCATTTGCGCGCCATGCGGCGCAACGAGGGATCCATGGTCTCCTCGGCGGCGATCGCCGCGACCTCAAGCCACGCCAGCGCGTGCGACTCCTCGCTGACCACGAAGGCTTCATCGGCACCCGCGCGCACCACGTAGCGGACGTCGTGGTGCCAGTGCCCGGGAACCTCCTTGCGCTCCGGGATCCAGTGGCGATCGAGGTCGAAGATCCCGCCCTCCAGGCGCAGGCCCGACAGGCCGCTTTCCTCGGTCGCCTCGCGCAGCGCCACGCGGGCCAGGTCGAGGTCGCCGTCGGCATGGCCACCGGGCTGCAGCCAGCGGTCGAGCTTGCGATGGTGGGTGAGCAGCGCGCGCCGGCCATCGGCGCTGACCAGCCAGGCGGAGGCGGTGAAGTGCCCTTCGAGCCGCGCGCGCACGAAGGGATCGGCGCCGTCGCGCAGCAGCGCGATGAACAGCCGCGACTCGGCGGCCTCGTCCGGCCAGACCTGCGCATGGGCGATGAATGCGGATTCGAGCGAAGCCAGTTCCGGGTGCGTCATTCTGCAAAGCCGCATCCGCGGCGCCATGGGGAGCTGTGCCCATTATGAAGGGCTCCGCGGGCCGCTCGCCTCGGCGTTGCCGCCCGGCCTTGCCCGAGGCTTCGCGCTGCACTGCCGCTTGTGCGCGCTCAAGCGCTTTGGCAAGGTACGGCAGCGTTGCCATCGCCAGACAGGGGGTCCCTTGAGCCGTAGCAAGCGTCACCACCCCCGCGGGCAACCGCACGGGGGCTCTTCGCGCATGTCGCTGCCGCGCAGCGGCGGGATCCGCGCCAGCCACCGGGCGACCCGGCGCGCATGAACGCACGCCGCCCCTTGCGCGAGCCATCGCTGTGGCAGGCGCTGCTGCCGCTGCTGTTCCTGTCGGTTGCCCTGGGGCTGGCGGTGTACCTGTACAGGGACGATGCCTCCTACGGCGCCAACCAGATTTCCCTGCTGCTGGCGGCCGGCATCGCGGCGGTCATCGGCCTGCGCAATGGCGTCCTGTGGGACGAAATCCAGGACGCGCTGGTGACCGGTGTCTCGCTGGCGGTGGTGCCGATCTTCATCCTGCTGGCGGTGGGCGCGCTGATCGGCACCTGGATCCTCAGCGGCACGGTGCCGACGATGATCGTGTACGGGATGAAGCTCCTGCACCCCTCGTATTTCTACCCGGCCACGTGCCTGATCTGCGCGCTCGTCGCGTTGACGATCGGCAGCTCCTGGACGGTCGCCGGCACGCTGGGCGTGGCCCTGATCGGCGTGGCGCAGGGGCTCGACATGTCGTTGCCGATCACTGCGGGCGCGGTGATCTCCGGCGCCTATTTCGGCGACAAGATGTCGCCGCTGTCGGACACCACCAACATCGCACCGGCGGCCGCGGGCAGCGAGCTGTTCGCGCACATCCGGCACATGACCTGGACCACGGGCCCCAGCATCGTCATCGCCCTGGTGCTGTTCACCGTGGTCGGCTTCGGGGCCCGCGGCGATGGCGCCGGCGCCGCCTTCGGCGATCTGCCCGCCCTGCTTGATGCGCGATTCACGCTGGGCTGGTACCTGCTGCTGCCGATGCTGGTGGTCTTCGCGCTGGCGATCATGCGCTTCCCTGCGTTCCCTACGATCATGATCGGCGCGCTGCTGGGCGCCGTGTCCGCAGTGGTGTTCCAGCCGGACAGCGTCATCGCGCTGGCGGGCAACCAGGACCTGGCGCGGCCGATGGCACTGCTCTCGGGCGCGTGGAAAGCGATGTTCAACGGCTACCAGGCCGCGACCGGCAATGCCGCGCTCGACGAGCTGCTGAGCCGCGGCGGCATGGCGAGCATGCTCAACACGGTGTGGCTGGTGGTCTGCGCGATGGGTTTCGGCGCGGTCATGGAGCGGACCGGGCTGCTGGAACGCATGATCCGCAGCGTGCTGAAAGCGGCGCGCTCGACGGGCTCGCTGATCGCCGCCACCCTGGCCACGGCGTTTGGCGCCAACGTGGTGACGGCCGACCAGTACATGTCGATCGTGCTGACCGGGCGCCTGTTCCAACCCGAATACCGCAGGCGCGGGCTGGCGCCGGTGAACCTGTCGCGCGCCCTCGAAGACGCGGGCACGATGACCTCGCCTCTTATTCCCTGGAACACCTGCGGCGCCTACATGGCCGCGACCCTCGGCGTCGCCACGCTCGACTACCTGCCCTACGCGTTCTTCAACCTGGTCAGTCCGCTGGTCGCCCTTGTCCTGGCCTATGCGGGCTTCAAGATCCTGCGGCTGCCGGCCGCCGCCCCGGCCGCGACGGACGCGCCCGCGGCGCCAGACACCCTCCCGACTCGCGGCTGACCAGGCCACGCGTCATTCGACTTTTCCGGATTCGCCCATGGACAAGACAACTTCCATCCACGGCATGTGGTCTTCCCGCCTGACGTTCATCCTTGCCGCCACCGGGTCCGCGGTCGGTCTCGGGAACATCTGGCGGTTTCCGTACATGACCTCCGACAACGGGGGCGGTGCGTTCGTCCTGGTCTACCTGGGATGCATCGCGGTGGTGGGCCTGCCGATCCTCATGGCGGAAATCCTGATCGGCCGCCACGGCCGCATGAGCCCGATCAATACGCTGAGGGGAGTGGTTCGCGATACCGGTGTCAGCAAGGCGTGGGTCGGTATCGGCTGGATCGGCATCGTCGCCGGCATCCTGATCCTGAGCTTCTACAGCGTGGTCGCCGGCTGGACGCTGCACTACGCATGGCTCTATCTCAAGCAGCTGTTCGGTGGCACCGGCATCACCGACCCGGGCGCGACGTTCACCGCCCTGCTGGCCAGTCCGCTGGAGCTGACGTTCTGGCACGGGCTGTTCATGCTGCTGACCGTCGCGGTCGTGGCGCTGGGCGTGGAAAAAGGCCTCGAACGCGCGGTGCGCTTCCTGATGCCGGCGCTGTTCCTGCTGCTGCTGGCGCTGGTGGGCTACGGCATCAGCACGGGCTACATGGGCCAGTCACTGTCGTTCCTGTTCCGACCCGACTGGTCCCAGATCGACGGCAACGTGTTCCTGCGTGCCATGGGCCAGGCGTTCTTCTCGCTGAGCCTCGGCATGTGCACGATGATGACCTACGGCGCCTACCTGCCCCGCGAGGGAATATCGATCCCGCGCGTCGGCATCGCGGTGGCGCTGACCGATACCACCGTGGCGCTGTTGGCGGGCATGGCGATCTTCCCGGTCGTGCTGTCGTTCGGGCTCGAACCCGCCGGCGGCGGTCCCGGCCTGATTTTCACCTCGCTGCCGCTGGCGTTCGAGGCCATGTCGATGGGCGCGGTGTACGGCCTGCTGTTCTTCGGCCTGCTTGCGGTGGCGGCGTGGACGTCATCGATCTCGCTGCTGGAACCCGCCACCGCGTTCATTGTCGAGAGGTTCGGCGTCAGGCGTCGCAAGGTGGCTGCGTTGTCGATGGCCGGCCTGTGCTGGCTGCTGGGCCTGCTTTCGGTCCTGTCGCTCAACCTCTGGTCGGAGGTCCGCATCTTCGACCGCAACATCATGGACTTCATCGAACTGGTGGCCAACGACCTGATGCTGCCGCTCGGCGGCCTGCTGATCGCGCTGTTCACGGGCTGGGCGCTGAACCTGACCATCCTGCGCGAGCAGCTTTCGGAACTGCCCGATGCCCTGTTCACCGCCTGGCGCTGGCTGCTGCGCATCGTCGCACCGCTGCTGGTGCTGGCGGTGCTGGTCAGCGCGGTGTTCTGACCCGCCGGCATCGTGCACGGGCCCTGGCCGGGGGTCGGCTAGAATCTCCGCATGAACCAGCACGCCATGCCCTACGACAGCCATCGCCTGCGCGAACTCGCGGGCGAACTCATCGTCAATATCCGCGAGCTGGCCCGCGCCGGCTGGACCCCGGCGACCAGCAGCAACTTCTCGCAGCGCCTGGATGATCGCCACGCCGCGATCACCATCTCGGGTCGCGACAAGGGCCGACTCAACGAGGGCGACATCATGGTCGTCGACTTCGACGGCCGCGCAGTGGGCAGCGACCACCGGCCCTCGGCCGAGACCCTGCTGCACACGCAGCTGTACGCCCGCTTCCCCGAAGTCGGCTGCGTATTGCACACCCATTCGCGCGCACAGACCATCGCCTCGCGGCTGTTCGCCGGCACTGGCCACGTGCGGCTGGAGGGCTACGAGCTGCTCAAGGCCTTCCGCGGCAATGCCACCCACGAGGCGGCCATCGATGTCCCGGTGCTGCCCAATTCGCAGGACATGCCCACGCTGGCCGCCCAGGTCGACGCCCTGCTCGACCGCGGTCCGATGTGGGGCTACCTGATCGATGGCCATGGCCTGTACGCCTGGGGCCGCGACATGGCCGAGGCGCGCCGCCACCTGGAAGCCTTCGAATTCCTGCTCGGCTGCGAGCTCGAGCTGCGCCGGCTGACGCTGGGCCACTGAGCGGGCGCACGCCCGGCGCACAGCGTTCCGCACACGCAACCACGCCAATCGCATCGGCTGCTACGCTGGCCCGCCCACACTGGAGATCCGCCATGAGCCGCCTGCGCATCTTCGCCGACGACGCCCCCGGCGCCGCCCTGCTCGACACCTCCGACGGCGATGCCATCGCCCGCGAACTCGGCGCGATCGGCGTCACCTTCGAGCGCTGGCAGGCCAACCGGCCGATCGCCGCCGGCGCATCGCAGGACGAGGTCCTGGCCGCCTACCGAGCCGACATCGACCGCATCAGCGCCGAACGCGGCTTCACCACGGTCGACGTGGTCAGCATCGCGCCGGACAACCCGAAGCGCGACGAGATGCGCAAGACCTTCCTCGACGAACACTTCCACAAGGAAGACGAAGTCCGCTTCTTCGTCGCCGGCTCGGGCCTGTTCGTGTTGCACGTGGACGAGCGCGTGTACGAGATCGAGTGCGTCAGGAACGACCTGATCGCCGTACCCGACGGCACCACGCACTGGTTCGACATGGGCCCGGAGCCCGAATTCGTCGCCATCCGCTTCTTCCAGCAGCCCGACGGCTGGGTCGGCCACTTCACCGGCACCGACATCGCCCGGAAGTTCCCGCGCTACGAAAAGTCCGCGCGCTGAAAAGCCCTTATGAAAACCACCATCCTCACCGACATCGAAGGCACCGCCGGCAGCATCTCGTTCGTGCGCGACGTGCTGTTTCCCTATGCGCGCCGCGAGCTGCCGCGCTTCGTGCGCGAGCACGGCAAGAATCCCGAAGTGCGGCGCTGGCTGGACGAGGTCGCGACCGAGCACGGCGCCATGTGCGATGACGCGATGATCGTCGAGGTGCTGCAGGGCTGGATCGACGAGGACCGCAAGCACACCGCGCTCAAGGCGCTGCAGGGGCTGATGTGGAGCGACGGCTATCGCAACGCCGACTTCACCGCGCACGTGTATCCGGACGCGGTCGAGGCGCTGCGCGCGTGGCACGCGGCGGGCCATCCGCTGGCGGTGTACTCCTCGGGCTCGGTGCCGGCGCAGCACCTGTTCTTCGGCCACTCCGACGCCGGCGACCTGCGCCCGCTGTTCTCGGCGTTTTTCGACACCGCCGTCGGCGGCAAGCGCGAGAGCGCGAGCTACGCGAACATCGCAGGCGACCTGGGCCGCGAGGCGGGCGACATCGTGTTCCTGTCCGATGTCGTCGAAGAGCTGGACGCCGCGCGCGATGCCGGCCTGCGCACGGTGCTGGTGGACCGCCGCGAAGACTACCCGGAGCCGCGCACCGGCGAGACCGCCAACGGCCACCCGCGGGTGGAATCCTTCGCCGCCATCGACGCCACCTGAGCCATCACCGCGGGCGCCGACCCGGCAGCCCGCGACGGCGACTCAGCCGGCGTCCAGGCGGTACGCGGTGCTGGCGCGCTGCTCGCCGTGCCAGAGGTCGAAGGCGCGGACCTCGATGCGATGGTCGCCCGGCGCAAGGTCGGTCGGCAGCGCACCGCGCCAGAGGTGCCGGGATGGCTCGGCCTCGGGCGAGCGGTCGTGGCCACGCAGCGCGGGCGCGGCATCGTCGCGCGCGTTCTCGGCCATGAGCCAGGGATCGGGCCGTTCCACGCGCGACATCGCACGCCACTCGCCACTGTCCACCCGGTATTCCACGCGCGTGTCCGCCTCGCCCATGTAGACGTTGGCGTACACCGCCCATGCCGGGTACGCGCCCTGGCGCAGCACGCGCGGCGCATGCAGGTGCATGGCCTCCGTGCGCGCGGGGTCACCGGCCGGGATACGGGCCGGATGCCATGACAGGCGGTAGCCGCCGTCGGCATCGACCTCCAGCAGGGCGTGGCCGTTGGGCGTGCCGTCGGCCATGGTCGCGTCGGGAATGCCTTCGGCATCGGGCGCACCGGACCAGAACGCGCCGCTGGCGGCACCCACGTTGAATTCGTGCAGCGGCGTTGCTCCATGCCAGCCTTCAGCGACACCGTGGCGATGGTGGCGCTGCGTGTGGCGATGGCCGCTGAGCACCAGCACCTTGGGGAACGGCTGCAGCAGGGCGAACAGGCGCTCGCGATCGGCGCTGCGGAACGTCTCCGCGCCGCCGGCGGCGGCGGTATCGAACAGCGGGATGTGCACCCCAAGTACCAGCAGGCGTTCCTTCGGCACGCCCGGCAGCCAGGCTTCGAGGAACGCGAACTGGTCTTCGCGCAGCCCGCCGACGTAGGCAGGCCGCTTGCCCCGCAGCTTTACCACGTCGTCGAGCAGGACGAAGGTCGCGGCGCCCTCCTCCCAGGCGAAGGTGTCGGGACCGTAGCTGGCGCGGAACGCCGACAGCGACGACCTGTCGGCCGATGCTCCGGGGTCGAGGTCGTGGTTGCCCGGCACGTGCAGCCACGGCACGCCCAGGCGCGTGGTCACGGCGTTGATCGCCGGGTACAGGTCCACCACGTCGTCGACGATGTCACCGAGGCTGATGCCGAGGTCCGCGCCGCGCGCCGCGCCGCCCAGCAGCGGCGCGACGATGTCGCGCGCGTAGTAGTCGATGTCGGCGGCCGACTTCACCTGCGGATCGGCGAACACCAGCACCGACCGCGCCCCGTCGCGCGCGCCGGCCTCGTGCAGCAGCGGGAAGTCGCCCTGCTGGATGGCGTGCGCGCCCTGCGGCGCGTGCCATGCCGCGGGCAGTCCGTCCTCACGCCGCGGCAGCGCCCAGCCCGCCGGCTTGACCACGAACACCGGCGCGCCGTCGACGGACTCGAGCCGCCAGCGGCCCTGGCCATCGGTGGTCGCCACGGAGACCCCGTCCGAGACCGTCACGCCACCGATGCCGGCTTCACCGGCGCCGGCGAGGCCGTCGCCATCGCGGTCATCGAACACCCGTCCTTCCCAGGGCGCGGCAGCGGCGGCTCCGGTGGCCGCGGACAGCAGCATCGCGGCGAGGCGCAGGATCGTGTGCATCGGCGTATCCGGTGGATCGAGGTGACCCATTATGCCGCCGCGTCCCGTTTTACCCTGCGGAGCCCTGCGGGCATATGATGTGCCCGCCAGGGTTTCTGCTTGCAGTCATGGACGCGTCTGAGGGGACGTCTGGATGAACGTCGCGATACCGGGGATGGCTCGTGTGGCCGCGCTGCTGGCGCTGCTGGCATTGCCGGTGCTGTTCGCCCTGCCGCTACCCGCCGCGGCCGCCGGCGTGGTCGAGCTTTCCGCAGGAACGGGCGAGGTCGCGCTTTCGCAGCATGCGACCTACCACCACGACACCGCCGCCGCGGACACCGTGGCCGATGCCTGGCGCAGGCTCGATGCCGGCGGCTTCGAACCGCTGCCCGGTGGCAATCCCGCATTCGGCTTCCAGGACGGCGCATTCTGGGTCCACGCGCGCCTGCTCAACCGCCAACCGGAAGAGGCGCGCTGGCTCATGGTGCAGGCCTATCCGCTGAGCGACCACCTCGACGTCTACCTGCGCTACCCCGACGGCCGCGTCGCGCACCAGGCCGGCGGCGACACCCTGCCATTCGGCCACCGCGCCATCCGCTACCGGCATCCCAACTTCCTGCTCGACCTGCCGCTGGACCAGCCAGTGGACATGCTGTTCCGGGTGCAGAGCCAGAGTTCGATGCAGGTGCCGCTGGTGCTGTATACGCCCGGCGCGTTCACCGAACTCTCGCGAGACGCGCAGATGGCGATCGGCCTGTACTACGGCATCCTGCTGGCGCTGTTCTTCTACAACCTGGTGCTGTGGCTGGTGCTGCGCGACGCCAGCTACTTCTGGTACCTCTTCCACATCAGCGCCTTCGGCCTGGTCCTGTTCTGCCTCAACGGCCTGGGCTTCGAGTACCTGTGGCCCAACAATATCTGGCTGGCCGACAAGTCGGTGCCGCTGTCGATCAGCCTGGCGCTGATCGGCATGCACCAGTTCGCGCGCGTGTTCCTGGGCCTGGGCGAGCGCTGGCCGGCGGGGAACCGGGTGAGCATCATCGCCATTGCCGCCTTCGCCGGCTTCGGCATCGCGGCGGTGTTCGTGCCCTATCGCCTGATCACCCCGGCGGTGTCGCTGGCGGTATTGGCCAGCATCGTCTGGATCACCGTGGTCAGCGTGGTGGCGCTGCGCAAGGGCTACCGGCCGGCGCGCCTGTTCCTGCTGTCGTGGTCGATGTTCCTCGCCGGCACGGCGGTCTTCACCCTGGTGGCCTTCGGGGTGATCCCGAAGACCTTCTACACCGAATACGGCGTGCAGATCGGCTCGGCGCTGGAGATGCTGTTCCTCTCGGTCGCGCTCAGCTACCGCTATGCCTCCCTGCGCAACGAGAACGAACGCATCGTCAGCCAGGCCAACGTGCAGCTCGAGCACACGGTCGCCAAGCGGACGCGCGAACTGCGGAGCACGCTGGACCAGCTGGGGCAGGCCCATTCGCGCCTGCGCGAGTCCTCGCGCCGCGATGGCCTGACCGGCCTGTACAACCGCTCGCACTTCCACGATGCCTTCGAACGCCTGCTGGTGGCCTGCAACCGGGACCGGCGGCCGCTGTCGCTGCTGATGGTCGACCTGGACTTCTTCAAGGCCATCAACGATGAACACGGCCACCTGGTCGGCGATGACGTGCTGCGCGCCGCGGCACAGCGGATCGGCCAGGCGCTGCGGCCGCACGAGGCGCTGCTGGCGCGATTCGGCGGCGAGGAATTCGTGATCGTGCTGCCCGGCACCGACCTGCGCGCGGCAGTGGCCGTGGCGGAAGAGGTGCGCCGCGCGATCTCTTACGCGCCATGCGAGTCGCAACAGGGTCCGAGCGTTCGCGTGTCCGGGAGCGTGGGGGTGCACACCGTTGTCCCGGGCACCGTCGACGACATCGACGACGCGCTGCAGGTCGCCGACCAGGCGCTGTACGCCGCCAAGGCCAACGGCCGCGACTGCGTGCGGACCTCGATCTCGGCGGCGTGAGCAGGTCGGGTCCGCAGGCCCGGGGCCGACGCACGGACGCATCGGCGTGACGGGGCAGCGACGTCCCAGCGCCTCAGGCCGCGCGGTCCGCCAGCACGCGCTCGACGTCGGCCAGGCCCAGGCCCCGCGCGCGCAGCAGCACCAGCAGGTGGTAGGCCAGGTCGGCGGCTTCGCCCAGCAGCGCGGCGTCGTCCTGGGCCACGGCGGCGAGCGCGGTCTCCACGCCCTCCTCGCCGACCTTCTGCGCCACGCGACGGACACCGGCGGAGAGCAGCTTCGTGGTGTAGTGGCCGGCGGGCTTCGTGCGTGCGCGCTCGGCGACCACGGCATCCAGCGCGCCCAGTTCGCTGCCGGCGGCGCCAGGAAAGCAGCTGGTGCGGCCGAGGTGGCAGGTCGGCCCCGCGGGCACCACGCGCAGCAGCAGCGCGTCGGCATCGCAGTCGGCTTCCAGCGCGACCACGCGCAAATGGTGGCCGCTGGTCTCGCCCTTGGTCCAGAGCCGCTGCCGGCTGCGGCTGTGGAAGGTGGCCAGGCCGGTGGCCAGCGTGTGCTGCAGCGACTCCGGGCTCATGTAACCCAGCATCAGCACGCGATGGCTGGCCGCGTCCTGCACCACGACCGGCACCAGGCCGCCCTGCTTGGCCCAGTCGAGCGTCGGCATTGCAAGCGCTTCAGTCATCGCGCACCTCGATTCCGCGGGCGCGCAGCCCGCGCTTGAGCTGGGGGATACGGACTTCGCCGGAGTGGAAGACGCTCGCGGCGAGCGCTCCATCCACGTCCGCCTGTTCGAACACCGCGGCGAAGTGCTCGACCGCCCCGGCGCCGCCGGAGGCCACCAGCGGCACCTCGCAGTGCGCGCGCGCCGCGCGCAGCTGCATGATGTCGTAGCCGCTGCGCACGCCGTCGCTGCCCATGCAGTTGAGGACGATCTCGCCCGCGCCCAGCGCCTGCAGCTCGTCGATCCAGTCGAGCGTGCGCCGGCCGCTGTCGCGGATTGCGGCGGCGTCGCCGGTGTGGCTGCGCACCCGCCACTGGCCGTCGGCGTCGCGCAGCGAATCGAGGCCGGCGACCACGCACTGCCGGCCGAAGGCGTCGGCCAGCTCGGACACCAGCGCCGGACGCTCCAGCGCGGGCGTGTTGACCGAGACCTTGTCGGCACCGGCATGCAGCACGCGGCGCGCCTCGGCCACGCTGCGGATGCCGCCGGCGACGCAGAACGGGATGTCGAGCAGGCGTCCGAGGCGTTCGACCCAGGCGAGGTCGACCGTGCGTCCAGCGGGGCTTGCGGTGATGTCGTAGAACACGAGTTCGTCGGCGCCTTCGCGCGCGTACAGCGTGGCCAGCTCGACGATGTCGCCGGCATCGACGTGGTCGCGGAAGCGCACGCCCTTGACCACGCGGCCATCGCGTACGTCCAGGCAGGGAATGATGCGGCGGCTCAGCATGGTGGCCGCCCGAAGCCCGCGTCGCGGCCGACGGTGGCGGGCGCGCCCGCGACCAACGCCTCGGCCAGCTCGACGCGGCCTTCCAGCAGCGCCTTGCCGAGCACGATCCCGGCGCAGCCGGCGCGGCGCGCGGCGGCGACGTCGGCGGCGTCGCGGGCGCCGCCGCTGGCCTGCACCTGCAGACCCGGCGCACACGCCCGCAGCGACTCGTAAAGCGCGAGGTTGGGTCCGGCCAGCATGCCGTCGCGACCGATGTCGGTGCACAGCAGGTGGCGCAGCCCGGCCCCGGCATGGAAGCGTGCGAGATCCTCCAGGCGCCCGGCACCCTCCTCCGTCCAGCCGTGCACGCCCGGCCGCCACGCGCCGTCGGCGCCACGCCGCACGTCGAGCGCGACCACGATGCGCTCGGCGCCGAAGCGTTCGATCCAGCCGGCCACGCGCTCGCGCTCGCGCACGGCCAGCGAGCCCACCACCACGCGCGCGGCGCCGGCGTCGAGGATCGCGGCGACGTCGTCCTCGTGGCGCACGCCGCCGCCGGTCTGCACCTGCAGCGCGCTGTCGGCGCGGATGGCGCGCAGCAGCGGCGCCAGCGTGTAGCCGCCCGCGCGCGCGGCGTCGAGGTCGACCAGGTGCAGCCAGCGCGCGCCGCGGCCGGCATAGGCCAATGCCTGCGCCAAGGGGTCGGCGGGATAGCGCGACTCGCGCGCGTAGTCGCCCTGCGCCAGGCGCACCACGCGGCCTTCGCGCACGTCGATGGCGGGATAGACGGTGAAGCTCATGCGGCCTCCAGGAAATTGCGCAGCAGTCGCGCGCCGGCCGTCGCGGAGCGCTCAGGGTGGAACTGGGCACCGGCCACGCGACCGCGTTCTACGACCGCCGCGAAGGCCGACCCGTGCACCGTATCGGCCACGCAGTCGGCGCCCGGCGCCACCGCATAGCCGTGCACGAAGTAGGCCCGGGCACCGTCGTTGATGCCGGCCATCAGCGGCGAGGCACGGCGCGCGCGCAGGCGGTTCCAGCCCATGTGCGGCACGCGCAGCCCCGGTGCCGGCCGCATGCGGCGCACCACCCCCGGCAGCAGCCCGAGGCAGTCGACATCGCCCTCCTCGGAGTGTGCGAACAGCAGCTGCATGCCCAGGCAGATGCCAAGCAGCGGCACCTCGAGCGCCGGCAGTGCTTCGGCGAAGCCCTGCTCGCGAAGCAGGCGCATCGCCGGCGCGGCGGCGCCGACGCCCGGCAGGATCACGCGCACGGCGCCGCGCAGGCCGTCGGCGTCGCGCACGATGCGCGGCGTCGCGCCCAGGCGCTCCAGCGCATAGCAGACCGAGCCGAGGTTGGCGCCGCCGGCGTCGATCACCGCGACGGGTGTGCTCACAGGGTCCCCTTGGTGCTGGGCAGGTCGCGGCCGGTGCGGGCGACGGCCTGGCGCAGCGCGCGCGCGAAGGCCTTGAAGCAGGCCTCGACCTGGTGGTGGTCGTTCTCGCCGCGCACCTCGAGGTGCAGGTTGAGCGCGGCGGCGTCGCACAGCGAGCGGAAGAAGTGCGGCACCAGCTCGGTCGGCAGGTCGCCGACGCGCTCGCGGCGGAAGGTGCCGGCGAACTGCAGCCAGGGCCGGCCGCCGAAGTCGAGCGCGGCGCTGGCCAGGGCGTCGTCCATCGGCAGGCTGAAGCCGTAGCGGCCGATGCCGCGCTTGTCGCCCAGCGCCTCGCGCAGCGCCTGGCCAAGCGCCAGCGCCGTGTCCTCGACGGTGTGGTGCTCGTCGACGTGCAGGTCGCCGTCGGCCTCGACCGCCAGCGCGATGCCGCCGTGGGTGCCGATCTGTTCGAGCATGTGGTCGAAGAACGCCAGCCCGGTGCGGATGCGCGGCGGCGTGGCGGCGTCGAGGTCGAGTTCGACGCGGATGCGGGTTTCGCGCGTGTCGCGCTCGACGCGCGCCCGGCGCGGCGCGTCGACCAGTGCGTGCGCGATCGCCGGCCAGTCCCAGTCGCCGCCGAAACGTCCGCGCAGCTTGAAGCCGCGGATGCCGAGGTTGCCGGCGAACTCGATATCGGTGTCGCGGTCGCCGACCATCGCCGAGCGCGCCCAGTCGATGCCGCGGTCGCGCAGCAGCGGCACCACCAGGCCCAGGCCAGGCTTGCGGGTGGGCGCGTTGTCGCCCGGCAGGCTGCGGTCGATGAGGACATCGCGGAAGCGGATGCCCTGGCTCTCGAACACCTGCAGCATCAGCGCCTGCGGGCCGTCGAAATCCGCCTGCGGATACGCCGGCGTGCCGAGGCCGTCCTGGTTGCTGACGATGACGAAGGCATAGCCGGCGTCGCGCAGCTTCAGCAGCGAGTGGACCACGTCGCGGCAAAAGCGCAGCTTGTGCAGCGCGTCGACCTGGAAGTCGTCCGGCTCCTCGATCAGGGTGCCGTCGCGATCGATGAAGAGGATCGGGCTCATGCCGCCACCTCCAGCGCCGACAGGGCGGCGAGCACGCGGGCGTTCTCCGCGGCCGTGCCCAGGGTGATGCGCAGCGCGTCGTCGAGGCCCGGCGCACCGCGCTGGTCGCGCACGACTACGCCGGCGGCCTGCAGCGCCGCGAGCGCCGCATCGGCATCCGCGAACCGCAGCAGCAGGAAGTTGCCCTGCGACGGATACGCGCGGCGCACGTCCGGAAGCGCCGCCAATGCCGCGCGCATCGGTCCGCGGGCCGCCACGACGCCGGCGGCGCGCGCGCGCGTGGCGGCGAGCGCATCGGGCGCGAGCGCGGCCAGCGCCAGTGCGGCGCACGGCCCAGGCACGGGGTACGGCGCCTGGCAGGCGCGCAGCGCCGCGACCAGGGCCGCATCCGCGATCACGCAGCCGATGCGGGCCCCGGCGAGCCCATGCGCCTTGGACAGCGTCCTCAGCACGGCCAGGTTCGGAAGCCCCTGCAGCAGCGCAACGGCCGACGGCTGGTCCGAGTATTCGACGTAGGCCTCGTCGACCACCACCAGCGCACGCCCGTCCAGCGCGCGTGCGATGGCATCGATATCCGCGAGCGGCACCAGGCCACCGGTGGGATTGGACGGCGAGCAGAGGAAGACGATGCGCGCGCCCGTGCGCAGCGCCTTGCCGACGACGGCGTCGGGGTCGAGCACGAAGTCGCCGCCGACCTCCTCCAGCGGCACCTCGACCAGGCGCGCGCCCTGCAGCCGCGCGCTCACCGCGTACATGCCGAACACCGGCGGCGTCACCAGCACCGCGTCCTGTCCCGGGCGGCACAGCGCGCGCACCAGCAGGTCGATCGCCTCGTCGCTCCCGCGGCCGACCAGCAGCTGCCCGGGCGCACAGCCATACAGCGCTGCCAGCGCGGCGCGCAGGGCGTCGGGCTGCGGCTCCGGGTAGCGCTGGCAGAGCCCGGCGGGATCGGCGGCGTTGGGCCAGGCCGACTCGTTGGCATTGAGCCAGACCTCGCCCCGGGGCGCGTCCGAGCGCGCGGAGCGGTAGCCGGCGAAGCCGCGCAGGTCCGGGCGCAGCAGTCCGAGCGCACTCATGCCGCCTGCTCCAGGCGCAGGCGCACGGCGCTGGCGTGCGCCTCGAGGCCTTCGGCGCGGGCCATCGCCAGCGCGTCCGGGCCGATGGCGGCGATGCCTTCGGCCGTGGCCTCCTGCACGCTGATGAAGTTCTGGAAGCTCGAGACCGACACGCCGCTGTTCGCGGCCGCGGCGCCGGCCGTGGGCAGCACGTGGTTGGTGCCGCTGCAGTAGTCGCCCAGCGCCTCGGGCGTGTGGTCGCCGAGGAACACCGAGCCCGCCACCTGCACGCGGCCCAGCCATGCACGCGGTTCGCGCAGGGCGAGGATCAGGTGCTCGGGTGCGTAGGCGTTGCTGACCTCGAAGGCCTGCGCCAGGCCGTCGACCCTGAGCAGGCGCGAGCGCGACAGCGCCGTGCGTGCGACGGCCGCACGCGGCAGGCGCTCCAGCTGCGCGGCGATCGCGTCGGCCACGGCGTCGAGCAGCGCGTCGCTGTCGGACACCAGCAGCACCTGCGAATCGGGCCCGTGCTCGGCCTGCGACAGCAGGTCGGCGGCGACCCAGCCCGGGTTCGCGCCCGCATCCGCGACCACCAGCACCTCGGACGGCCCGGCGGGCATGTCGATCGACGCCAGCCCGCGCTGCGCGACCTGGCGCTTGGCCTCGGTCACCCAGGCATTGCCGGGGCCGAACAGCTTGTCGCAGGCGGGAATGGACGCGGTGCCGCAGGCCATCGCCGCGATCGCCTGCGCGCCACCCACGCGGTACACGCGCGTGATCCCGCACAGGCGCGCGGCGGCGAGGACCACCGGGTCGACGCTGCCGTCGGCACGCGGCGGCGTGCACATCACCACCTCGGTGCAGCCGGCCAGCTGCGCGGGCACGCCCAGCATCAGCACCGTCGACGGCAGCGGCGCGCTGCCCGCGGGCACGTACAGGCCGACGCGGCGGATCGGGCGCGCCATGCGCGCGCAGCGCACGCCCGGCGCCGTCTCCACCGCGTAATCAAGCTGCATGCCGGCGCGGTGGAAGGCCTCGATGCGCGAGGCGGCGGCACGCAGCGCATCGAGCAGCGCCGGCGGCACGGCCGCCATCGCGGCGTCGAACGCATCCGCGCCGACGCGGGCATCGTCGAGGCCGACGCCGTCGAACCCGCGGCCTAGTTCGCGCACGGCCGCGTCGCCGCCGTCGACCACCGCATCGATGATCCCGGCCACGGTCGCGGTCACGTCCGCCGCCGTGTCCTGCACCGGCCGGCGCAGCGCCTCTGCGCGCCCGCGCGCATCGAGCGCGCTCCAATCCAGGCGCTTCATGCCAGCGTCCTCTCGATCGGCAGCACCATCAGTCCGCGCGCTCCGGCCAGCTTCAGGTCCTCCAGGCGCTGCCAGCCCA
The DNA here is from genome assembly GCF_039548475.1 of Luteimonas yanweni. Classification (NCBI taxonomy): domain Bacteria; kingdom Pseudomonadati; phylum Pseudomonadota; class Gammaproteobacteria; order Lysobacterales; family Lysobacteraceae; genus Luteimonas; species Luteimonas yanweni. Next base: position 26,746 of record NZ_JBCLVC010000009.1, read on the forward strand.
TCGCGCCGTGGCACAGCGCCTGCAGCGCGAGCGTGTCCTTGCCGTCGACCTGCATCACCGTGGGCGGCTCGGCGTCCGGCAGAAGCGCCAACAGGCCCGGCACCGCACTGCGCGAGGCCTGGAACAGCAGCAGGCGGCTGTCGCGCAGCTTCAACACACCGTCCAGGCGCCGCTGCAACATCTGCGCAAGCTCGTCGCGCGCGTCACCGAAGGGCCGCAGCGGGCCGGCCAGCACCGCCTCGCTGCGCAGCAGGGTCATCACCGGTACCAGCCGGTTGGCCGCCAGCGTCGCGCCGCTCGACACCAGGTCGCAGACCGCGTCCGCCTGGCCCAGCCGCGGCGCGATCTCGACCGAGCCCGACAGCGTCACCACGCCCGCATCGATGCCCTGCGCGTCCAGCCACTGCCTGAGGAGCGCCGGATAGCTGGTGGCGATGCGCAGCCCCGAGAGCTGCGCCGGCCCGCTCCACTCGACGCCGTCGGGGACGGCGATGTCGAGCCGGCACTCGCCAAAGCCCAGCGGCCGCAGCTCGCTCGCCGCGGCGGCCGCGCCGAGCGCCTCGCGGCCGGCATTGGTCTCGTCAAGCACGTTGCGCCCCACGATGCCGAGGTCGCAGACGCCCTCGGCGATCAGGCCGGGGATGTCGTCGTCGCGCACCAGCAGCAGGTCGACGGGCAGCGATTCGCCGTGGCAGAACAGGCGGTCGCGGCCCTCGCGCCAGGACAGGCCGCAGGACGCCAGCAGGGCACGGGCCGGTTCGCCCAGGCGGCCGGATTTCTGGATGGCAATGCGCAGCCGCTCGCGCGGTGTCGCGGAGGAGATCGGACTCATGGTGGGGACCTTCAGTGTCGGTCGAGGAGGCGCGGGAACTGCTCGCGGACGGCGGCCGCATAGCCGCCCTCGCCGTGCTCCAGGGTGCGGGCGACGCGGCCCACGGTGGTGACGCTGACGCCGGTGCGCTGGTGGATCTCGCGGTAGGGCACGCCCTCGAGCAGCAGCGGCACCACGCGCCAGCGGTCGGTCATGGCCTCGAGTTCGGCCGGGGTGCACAGGTCGCGCAGGAACGCCGCGATCTCCGCAGGGTCCTGCAGGGCCGCAAGCGCCTTGGCCAATGCCTTGAAGCCGGCATCGGCATCCTTCTTCGGCACGGGGGCGGGGCGCTGCTTCATCTGGACCAATGTATTAATGCGTTAGTACATTAACGCACGGCGATCCCGGCAGCGCAAGCCCTGCTGGCCTCGGCATCCACGACGCAGCGTCACACGGGTGGCCGCAATGGCCGCCCGTGGCCGCCTTCGCGCGCAGGCAGGCAGTCGGGACAGGTAACGGGTTCGGGGGGCCGGCGGCGTGGCGGCCGCGGCGCTTGCCGGCTTCAGGCCCGGCGGCGCTCCGCCAGCATCCAGCCCAGGGCGACACCGGCGAGCGCGCCGATGACCTCCATCAGCACGCGGATGCCGAGGCCGTTCGGGTCATGGATCTTCGACAGCGCGATGCGCGCGTACACCGGCGACTCGAGCTTGACCACGCCCATGTAGAACAGGTGCCAGGTGTCGATGCCAGCGCTGACCGCGACCGCGGCCAGGCAGGCCCAGCCGATGGCATGCCCCTCCGGCCAGCGCGCACGCACGCCGATGGCGTGGAACAGCGCGTAGGCCAGCAGGCCGATCACCAGCGCGATCAGGCCCGCTTCCAGTGCACCCGGCCAGCCGGGGTGCAGGGGCAGGTTCAAGCACCCTGCCCTGCGTCGCGCACGGCCGCCAGCAGCACGCCATCGGACACCAGGCGCACGGCCTGGGCCACGTCGCCGTCCATCGCGCGATCGCGTCCCATGCCGGTGATGCGGCCACGGATCACCGCGTGCGCGGCATCGACGGCGCGGCCGGGATGGAAGGGCTCGCTGTCCGCAAGCTCCACGCGCAGCGCCTCGACCTCCTCCATGAAGCGCGCGTGGTCCGGCGTGCCCGCCGCCGGCGCGCCCGATACCTTGGCCGCCAGCGCCGCCGCGTCGCCGCGTCGCGCCAGGTCGCGCGCGGCGTTGATCATGTCGCGGCGCAGGTCCAGCGCCTGTGCCGCGGTGTAGAGCTCCAGGCCCAGCACCTTGCCCAGGTCGTCGGCCATGGCCAGCACGTGCCGCGCCTCGTTGGCGCCCATCGATACGTGGTCTTCCGCGTTCGCGCTGGTCGGCACCGAGTAGACGCTGGCGGGATGTGCGCGGCTGGCGAGGTCGTTGACGATGGCCGCGGCGGTGTACTGCACGATCATGAAACCGGACTCGGTTCCGTCCTCGTTGCCGATCAGGAAGGCCGGCAGGCCGTCGCTGGTGGCGGGGTCGACAAGCTTGTTGAGCCGGCGCTCGCTGATCGAGGCCAGCACCGGCAGGGCGGCCTTCAGGTAGCTCATCGCCAGCGCCAGCGGCATGCCGTGGAAGTGGCCGGCGGAGATCACCTGCTCCTCGACGTGCTCGGCGACCTTGTCGGGGAAGACCAGCGGGTTGTCGGTGACCGCGTTGAGCTCGACCTCGAGCACGCGCGCGGCCTGGGCCGCGGCGTCGCGCACCGCGCCGTGCACCTGCGGCACGCAGCGCAGCGAGTAGCTGTCCTGCGGCTGGTGCTTCTTGCCGCCGCGGAAGGGCTTGAAGCGCTGGTAGAACTTCTCGCGGCCGTGGCGCTGGCTGGCCGGCACCCAGTCCCAGCCGATGTCGAAAGACAGCGCCTGCGCGGCGGGTTCATCCCAGCTGCCCGGCAGCCACTGCCGGAAGCGCGGCACCAGGTGGTAGGCGATGTCGGCCAGCGTCGAACCGTCCAGCAGTGCGCGCAGCTGCGCGGCGGCCGCGACCTGGCCCGGATGCGGGCGGAGCGCGTGCACGTCCTCGGCGTAGGCGCCCAGGCGACCGGCGAAGGCGTCGAGCGTCATCGCCGCGGCAAGGTCGGCGGTGTCGAGCAGGTCCTCCAGCTTCGCCAGCGCCAGCACGCCCATGGCCAGCATCTGCGCGGTGCCGTTGTTGAGGGCCAGGCCTTCCTTGTAGGAGAGTTCGACCGCCGCGAGACCCACGCGCTGGAGCGCATCGGCGCCCGGCATGCGCTCGCCTTCGACGAAGGCTTCGCCGCCGCCCAGCAACACGATCGCAAGATGCGACAGCGGCGCCAGGTCGCCCGAGGCGCCGACCGAGCCCAGCTGAGGCACCACCGGCACCACGCCGGCGTTGAGCAGCTGTGCCATCGCCTGCAGCGTGGACACGCGGATGCCCGAGTGCCCGCGCAGCAGCGTGTTCAGGCGGATGCACATCATCGCGCGCACCACCGGTGCCGACATCGGCTCGCCCACGCAGACGGCGTGGGTGATGATCAGGTTGCGCTGCAGCTCGGCGTGCAGCGAGCGGCCGGAAGGCGTGCCACCCGGCAGTTCATCGCGCAGCGGATGGGCGCCGAGCAGCTTGTCGGCGTTGCTGCCGAAGCCGGTGGACACGCCATAGATCGGCTCTTCGCGCCGCACCTGTTCGGCGAGGAAATCGGCGGCGCGCGCCACTGCGCGCAGCGCGCCTTCGTCCAGCGACACCTGCGCGCCGTGGGCCACGGCCACCAGCTGCGGGCGGGTCAGTGACAGTCCGTCAAGAAGTACGGGCTTCATCGGGCGTCTCCCTTGGCGGATGCGGTCGCGGTTCCGGCGAGCACATCGGCCAGCCCGTCCAGCGTGACCTCGACCTGCTCGCCGGTCAGCAGGTCCTTCACCGTTGCCACGCCGCGCGCGACCTCGTCCTCGCCGCGCACCACGACGTGGCGGATGCCGGCGCGGTCCGCGTACTGGAACTGCTTGCCGAGCTTGCGCGGCTCGAACTGCGTTTCCACGTTCAGGCCCGCCGCACGCAGCCGCTGCGAGAGCGCCAGCGCGTCGTCCAGGCCGGCGTCGTCGAACAGCGCCACCAGCACGTCCACCGGGCTGCGCTCGGCCGTCACCAGCCCCGCCTCGCGCAGCTGCCAGAACAGGCGCGTCAGGCCGATGGAGATGCCGACGCCGGGCAGCCTGGACTTCGTGTAGTTGCCAGCCAGGTCGTCGTAGCGGCCGCCGGAACAGATGGAGCCGATGCCCGGGTTCGCGTCCAGCGTGGTCTCGTAGACCATGCCGGTGTAGTAATCCAGGCCGCGCGCGATGGAGAGGTTGATCGCGTAGCGCGACTCGGGCACGCCCATCGCCTTGAGCATGCCAAGCAGCGCGCGCAGCTCGTCGCGCCCTTCCTCGAACAGCGGCGTGCCGGCGCCCAACGCAGCAAGCTTTGCGAGCGCATCGTCATGGCCGGTCGAGCGGATGCGCGAGAACGCCAGCAGCCGCTCGGCTACCTCCGGCGACAGGCCAAAGCCCTCGCCTTCAAGCGTCGCGCGCACCGCCTCTTCGCCGCGCTTGTCGAGCTTGTCGATCTCGCGCAGCACCAGCGGCTGGGCCGCGTCATCGATCCCCTGCCCGGCGAAGAAGCCGCGCAGCAACTTGCGGTGATTGAGCTGGATGGTGAACTCGCCGATGCCCAGCGCATCGAACACGGCGTTGATCACCGCCGGCACCTCGGCCTCGAAGCGCGGCGACAGCGTGTCCTTGCCGATCACGTCGATGTCGCACTGGTAGAACTCGCGGAAGCGCCCGCGCTGGGCGCGCTCGCCGCGGTACACGCGCTGCATCTGGTAGCGGCGGAACGGGAAGGCCAGGTGGTGCTCGTGCTCGGCCACGTAGCGCGCCAGCGGCACGGTCAGGTCGAAGCGCAGCGCCATTTCCGGCAGCGCGCTCCCCTCGCCCGCCGACGCCTTTTCCAGCGCCCCGGTGGACTGCACGAAATACACCTGGCGCTCGGTCTCGCCGCCGGTCTTGGTCAGCAGCACCTCGGAGAGCTCGAACACCGGCGTTTCCACCGGCAGGAAGCCCCAGGCCTCGAACGTGCGGCGGATGGTGTCGAGCATGCGCTGGAAGGCGACCTGCTCGCGCGGCAGCAGTTCGAGGACGCCCGGGGGCGTGCGTGGCTTGATCAAGGCGGGGCTCCGGTGCAGGCCATGGCCGGTGGGCCCGCCATTCTAGCGACTGCGGCCGCCGCGCCGGCCGTCTGCGCAAGCAAGGCTTGCCCTTCCGGGCCCGGAGTCCCTAAAATACGCAGCTCACCTGTCGGGGTGTAGCTCAGCCTGGTAGAGCGCTACGTTCGGGACGTAGAAGTCGCAGGTTCAAATCCTGTCTCCCCGACCACTCGGTGACCACGCAAAAACCGGCCCCACGGCCGGTTTTCTGCTTTCAGCGCCTCCCGGGCGCGCGCCTGGACACTGCAGCATGCCGGCTTCCCCCGCCGCCACCGGTGGCACCCACGCACGCGGTTGGCTGCTGGCACTTGCCGGCATCACGCTGGCCGCCTTCAACCTGCGCACCGCGGTCACCTCGATCACGCCGCTGCTGGACGTCGTGGGCCGGGAATTCGGATTTGGCGCCAGCATGGCCGGCTTCATCGGCATGCTGCCGGCGGCGGCCTTCGCGGCCTTCGGCGCCGGCACGCCGGCGATCTCCCGCCGCATCGGGCTGGAACGCACGGTGCTGCTGGCGATGGCACTGGCCGCGGCGGGCCTCGTGCTTCGCTCGCTGGCGGGCGGCATGCCGCTGCTCATCGGTGGCTCGATGGTATCGCTGGCCGGCATGGGCATCGGCAACGTGGTGCTGCCGCCGCTGGTGAAGCGCTGGTTCCCCCACCGCATCGGCACGCTGAGCGTTGTCTACATCACCGCCCTGCAGGCGGGCACCATCATGGCCGCGCTGATCGCGGTGCCGATGGCCGATGCGTTCGGCTGGCGGCTGTCGATGGGCGTCTGGGCGCTCACGGCGGTGGTCGCGATGCTGCCGTGGCTGGCCCTGCTGCGGCGGGAGCCGGAGCCGCCGATGGCCGACCTGGCCTTGGCCGACGCAGGGCTGGGCGCCACCACTGCGCCCGGAGCCGGCGACGACGGCATCCCCGCGGCGGGTGCGACCGCCCTGGAATCCACGCCCGCCTCGCGCAGCCGCGTCTGGCATACGGGCCTGGGCTGGGGCATGGCGCTGATGTTCGGCATGACTTCGCTGGCCACCTACGCGATGTTCACCTGGATGCCGCGGATCTTCACCGATGCCGGCGCCTCGCCGGCTTTTGGCGGCGCGATGGTGGCGCTGTACACGGGCTTCAGCCTGCTCGGGGGCCTGGTGGTGCCCGCGCTCGCGGTGCGCATGCCCAATACCTTCGTGCTCGCGCTTGGCTGTGCAGCGGCGCAGTTCGCTGGATTCGCCGGCCTGTGGCTGGCGCCGATGGCGGCGCCGTGGCTGTGGGCGACCCTGGTCGGCATCGGCGGCTGCACCTTCCCGCTCGGCCTGACCCTGATCAACCTGCGCACGCGCACGCCCGCGGGCTCGGCCGCGCTGTCGGGCTTCACCCAGGGCCTGGGCTACACGCTGGCCTGCCTCGGGCCGCTGCTGTTCGGCATCCTCAAGGATGCAAGCGGAGGCTTGGCCTGGCCGTTCGCGATGCTGGCGGTGAGCGTGCTGGTGATGCTGGTCGGTGCATGGCAGGCCTGCCAGCCCCGCTATCTGGAAGACATTCCGGCTGTGCGCGTGCGCTGAAGCGAATCTCAGCGAAACGACGCGATATCCACCGTCGAGCGCTTCCCCACCTCGGCGGCGTGTGCGTCCAGCCATTCCTGCGCCTTGGCACGACCGTGGTCGCGCAGGGTTTCAAGGAACGGCAGGCTGGTGGTCGACTTCGAATCGTTGTCGAGTCGGGCCATCAGCTCGTCGTCGGCGATCATGTGCATGCGCTTGCGACGCACCGGATGTTCCTTCACCAGCCACGGCACGATCGAGCGGCGGACGAACTCGCGCATCCGGATCAGGCTGCGCATCTCGGCAAGGAAGGCGGCGTTGAACGCCAGCGCCTGGGTGCGGTCGCGGATATCCGCGGCCGAGCGCGGCAGCCCACCGTGGCTGACCGGGCTCAGCAGCACCAGCAGCACGTCGTCGACCTTGCACTCAGCCAGCAGCGGAAGCACCGGCGGGTTGGCGGCGAAGGCGCCGTCCCAGTACGGCTCGCCATCGATCTCCACCGCCGGGTACAGCGCGGGCAGGCAGGACGAGGCCAGCACCACGTCCGCGCTCAGCTCAGGCGTGCGGAACAGGCGCAGCCGCCCGGTATTGGCATTGGTCGCGGCGATGAACAGGTCGAACCTGCGCTGCGCGCGCAGGCGCTCGAAATCGACCTGCGCCTCGACGATGTCGCGCAGCGGGTCGTAGCCCAGCGGGTTGAATTGCGCCGGGGCCAGGAAGCCGCTCCACTGCAGCATCAGCGAGGCCATTGGCGAGGGCCGGCCGTCGGCGGCCCCGGCCCCCGCGTGCAGCAGTGGCGCGCTGCCACCGACCGCGGTCCAGAACCGGGCGAGGGCTTCGCGCGCGGCCTCGGGCCCTCCTTCCAGCAGGCCATGCGCCAGGACCACGGCGTTCATGGCGCCGGCGCTGGCTCCGCTGGCGGCGCGCAGGTCCAGGCGGCCGTCCTCGAGCAATGCGTCAAGCACGCCCCAGGTGAAGGCGCCATGCGCACCGCCGCCCTGCAGGGCCAGGCTGATGCGACGCAGCGCGCGGCGCGTCCGGGCGCCGGCCTTGGCCTCAGCCACGTTGCGCAGCGCCCAGCGCGTCCAGCCGCAGACGCAGCGCGTCCAGGCGCAGGTCACCCGCGGCGCCCGGTGAAGTGCGCGCGGCGAGACTCGCGGCCGGATCGCCTTCAGCCCAGCGCGCCGGGTCGGCGGCCTGGCGGTAGGCCTCGCGGAACGGCAGGCCTTCGCGCGCCATGTCCACGGCGAGGTCGGTGGCGTACATCGAAGGCTCCAGCGCGGCCCGCATGCGCGCGGTGTTCCAGTCGAGGTTGCGCAGCAGGTCGGGCAGCAGCGCCAGCGCTTGCAGGCCCTTGCCGAAGCCGTGGAACAGTGCGCCCTTGGACAGCTGCAGGTCGCGGTGGTAGCCCGATGGCAGTGACAGCAGCTGCTCGATCTCGGTGCGCGCGGCGGCCACGCTGGCATAGGTGGCACGCATCAGTTCGATGACGTCGGGATTGCGCTTGTTGGGCATGATCGAACTGCCCGTCGTGTACTGCGCCGGCAGCGTCACGAATCCGTACTCGCCCGACGTGAACAGGCTCAGGTCCCAGGCCAGGCGGCGCAGGTCGAGCATGGCGCTGGACAGGGCCTCGAGCGCGGCCATCTCGAACTTGCCGCGCGAGAGCTGGGCGTAGGTGGCCGCCACCTGCAGGCGCCCGAAGCCGAGGGCCGCGCTGGTGTGGTCGCGATCCAGCGGCAGGTTCACGCCGTAGCCGGCGGCGCTTCCGAGCGGGTTGGCATCGATCCACGCCAGCGTATCGTCGGCGCGCGCGGCGTTGTCGATGAAGGCTTCGGCCCAGGCGGCCCACCACATGCCGAGCGAGGACACGACGGCGCGCTGCAGGTGGGTATAGCCGGGCAGCGGCACGTCGCGCTCCGCCTGTGCGCGATCCAGCGCGATGGTGGCGGTCTCGATGCACAGTGCGCGGGTGCGCGCCAGCTTCTCCTTCAGCCACAGGCGCGTGGCCACCAGCACCTGGTCGTTGCGGCTGCGGCCGGTGTGGATGCGGCGGCCGGCGTCGCCAAGGCGTTCGGTCAGGCGCGCTTCGATGGCGGAGTGGCCGTCTTCGTAGCGTGCATCAAGCACGAAACCGCCGGTGCTGAAGTCGCCTGCCAGCGCGTCGAGTTCGCGCGCGATGCCGGCGAGTTCATCCGCGGACAGGATGCCGATGCGCTCGAGGCCTTCGGCATGCGCGCGACTGGCCTGGATGTCGTGCAGGAAGAAGTCGCGGTCGAGGATGACGTCGTCACCCGCCAGGAAGGCCTGGATGTCGCTGTCGACGGTGACGCCGGGCTTCTGCCAGAGGAGGTCGGACATGGTGCGTGCTCTCCGTAAAACATGGGTGCTGCTGTTGTGGGAGCGGCTATAGCCGCGAATTTCCTATGCTGGCGGGATCTGGTCGCAGCTATAGCTGCTCCTACAGGGGGCGTGGTGGGTCAGGGTCGGCCATGGGGTCCATGGGAATGCCGAGGACTTCTTCGTAGCCGAAGGCGAGGTTGAGGTTCTGCAGGACCTGGGTAGCGGCGCCCTTGAGCAGGTTGTCGAGCGTGGATACCACCACCAGGCGGCGACCGTCTGCGGACAGCGTGAAGCCGCCGACCTCGACGCCGTGGCGGCCGGCGATGGCGCTGACCCAGGGCGCGTCGTCGGTGACGCGCACGAGGGGCTCGGCGCGGTAGCGCGCGTGGTAGCGGGCTTCAACCGCGTCACGGTCCATCGCCTCGCGCAGGTGCATGTTCGCGGTCAGGGTGATGCCGCGGAAATGCGGCGCGACGTGCGGCATGAATTCCACCGGCGTGCCGAGATGGCGGGTGACTTCGCGCTCATGCAGGTGGTCGACCAGCGCGTAGGGCATGAGGTTGTCGCGCAGCTTGTCGGCGTTGTTGCGGTCCGACGGCGTGGTGCCCGCACCGGAGTAGCCGGATACGCCGAAGCACTGGACCGGGCCATCAAGCAGGTCGAGCATCGGCGCGACCGCAAGTTGCATGGCGCTGGCGTAACAGCCGGGATTGGCAATTCGACGCTGCCCCGCATACGCGCCGCGAGTGAGCTCCGGCAGGCCGTAATACCAGGCATCGTTGAAGCGGTGATCGGCCGACAGGTCGACGATCACCGGGCCACGGGCGTCGACGGCATTGGCCTGGGCATCGACGGCGACGTCGGTCAGGGCGTGAGCGCCTGCCGTGCCCAGCGACGCGATGCACGCCTCCGACTTGCCGTTGGGCAACGCCAGGATCCAGGCGTCGAGCCCGAGGCCGCCAAGCTCCTCGTGCGCGAGGCTCCGGTAGCGCAGCCCACCGCGATACTCGGGCACATGGTCGGATACGCGCTGTCCGTCAAGCTCGCGCGATGACACCGCCGCCAGCTCGAAACCGGGATGCGCGGCCAGCAGCCGGATCAGTTCGGCGCCGGTATGCCCGCGCGCGCCCACGATGCCAACGGTCCTAGCCATCGACGCCCTCCTCTTTCCCTTTCACATCCCCCAGGGTCGCCGGGCGCGTCGCGCAGTGCACGACCGCGCGCTCGATGTCCGGGAACCGGTCCATTCCGTACCAGAACACCTTCCACATGCCCTGGTTGAAGCAGCCATCGGACTCTGAATAGTAGAAGGCATTCGCCGCGTTGCCCTTGCGCGACCTCCAGAACAGGGTCGGCGTTTCCTCGCGCATCACCTGCCAGACGGCGCGCCCCAGGCCCTCGCCCTGGGCATCATCAAGCACCGCGAACTTGTCGAGATAGGGCACGCCGTCGACTTCGGTCAGGATCACGGCGGTGCGGTAGTTCTCGCTGACATAGGCCCGCAGCAGCGGCGTGCGTTCGAAATAGTCCGGCAACAGGCTGCGACCAAAGGCCGACTCGACCAGCATGCGCAGCCGCGGCAGGTCGAGTTCGCCCCACGACTCCGCACGCAGCACGCGTTCGCCGCGGCGCACCAGCGTCCCGGAGCCCTTGTGCGTGAACAGCTCGCGCGCCAGCTGGTCGGGCCGGGTGATCGACACCGACGATGACGGCGGCAGCACCATCAACAGGTTCTGGATCTGCTCGATCTTCAGGCGCATGCCGGAGTGCAGCCAGGGCTGCGCCAGCAGCTCCTCGTACTCGGTGCTGAGGTTGATCGAATCGATCACTTTGTCGTCGGGGCCCAGCAGGCCGCCGGTGCCGGTGAGGAAGACGATCTTGTAAGGCTGGATGGTCTTGATCAGTTCGTTGGCAGCCCAGTCGGCGTTGACGTTGACGATCTGGCCGTCGGCGGTCTCGCCAAGGGATGTGATCACCGGGATCGAGCCGGCCTTGATCGCCGCGCCGATGCCGTCGGTGTCCACGCGCGTGACCTGGCCCACCAGGCCGTAGCGCTCGCGGTCGAGGAAGACGCATTCGAACACGCCGGACTGGATCGACGTGGCGCGCACGCCTTCGACCTGCAGCGCCTCGACCAGGCGCAGGTTCTGCTGACGCATCACCCGGCGCACGATCGCCAGCCCCGCGGCATCGGTATGGCGCAGGTTGTCGACCGTGCGCTTCTCGATGCCGGCCTCGCGCATCGCTTCGTCGAGCTGCGGGCCGGCGCCGTGTACCACGATCGGCGTCAGCCCGACCTGCTGCAGGAAGGCCAGCGAAGACGTCAGCGCCTCGAGGTCGTCGCGCAGCACCGCGCCGCCGACCTTCACCACCGCGAAGCGCTTGGCATCCAGCTGCGAAAAGCGCTTCAGGTACTGGCTGATCTCTTTCGCGCTGCCCATGCCCGAAAGCAGTCGGACGATGGTCTGGCGGGTCTGTGCATGTGCTTGCATGGGTTGCTGCTTCGTGGGGGCTGGGGAGAGGGGCAAGAGATTTTTTGCCACGGATCTACGCGGATGAGCGCGGATTTACGCGGATAAAGCGGAAAGACGGAAGAATCGGAGAGCATTTTTTGCCACGGATTTGCGCGGATTACGCGGATTGGCGGAGGCAAGTTCGAAGCGAAACTCCTTGCATGAAAAATCAGCTGTGGAACAGAGCGCGGTGATCCGGCTCGCCTCGTCCTGATCCGCGTAATCCGCGTAAATCCGTGGCAGAAAGCTTTTTGTCCTGTTCCAGCTCTCGGCTTTATCCGTGTAAATTCGCGCTCATCCGCGTAGATCCGTGGCAAAGCTGTTGCCGCTGTTGATGATCCGCACCACCGCCGCGGCATAGGTGCGCAACTGGTCCAGTGCGACCCATTCGTCGGCGGTGTGGGCCTGGGCGATGTTGCCGGGGCCGAAGACGATGGCGTCGAGGCCGGCGGCGGAGAACAGGGAGGCCTCGGTCCAGAAGTCGACGGCGTTGCCGATGGGCAGCCCAAGGTCTTCGGCGAGGTCGCGGGCGGCAAGGCGGCGCTCTTCGGCGCTGGCGGTATCGCCCGCCGGCAGCGAGGGGCCGTGGAAGGTGGCGGTGTACTCGCTGCCTTCGGGCGCAAGCGCCGCGAAGCGCGCGTGCAGCTGCGCCAGGTCGTGCGAAGGCAGCGGGCGGAAGCCGCAGCGCACTTCTGCCGCGGGCGCGATCACGTTGGCCTTGATGCCGCCCTCGACGCGGCCGATGTTGAAGCGCAGGCCGGTCAGGCCGCCGAAGCGCTGGTGGGCTTCGCCTTCGGCCACGTCCAGCGCGTCCACGCCCCAGCGCATCGCCTTGTGCACGGCGCTGGCAGACAGCGCCTGCGGACCCGAGGCATGGCCGGCTTCGCCGTGGAAGCGGAGTTGCACGGCAGCAATGCCACGATGTGCGAGCACGGCCTCGCAACCGGTGGGTTCGGCCACCAGCACCTGGCGGAAGCCGTGGTCGGTGGCCAGGAACGCGGCGATGCAGCGCGGGTCGTTGGCTTCTTCGTCGCTGCTGAAGAGGAAGGCGGCGTCACCGTTGACGGCCTGCGCAGCCGCGATCAGGCATGCGGCCGCGCCCTTGATGTCGCAGGCGCCAAGGCCGATCGCGCGATCGCCATCGACGCGCAGCACGTGCGGATCGGCGGTCCATGCCGGTGAATCCGGCACGGTGTCCAGGTGCACGTTGAACAGCAGCGCCGGATTGCCGCGACGCGCGAACAGCGACACCGCGCCGTCGCCATAATCGGTCACCGTGACTTCGAAGTCCGGCAGCTGCGCACGGATGTAGTCGAAGATGCCGCCGGCGCTTATGGCGCGCGGTGGATTGCGGGTGTCGAAGGACACCAGCGCCGCGAGGTGCTCAAGAACCGTGTCGATCACGACGCTGGGCCCATGTGGGAGCGGGGGGGGGGGGGGGGGGGGGGGGGGGGGGGGGGGGGGGGGGGGGGGGGGGGGAGAAAAGAGGGGGGGGGGGGGGGGGGGGGGGGGGGGGGGGGGGGAGGGGGGGGGGGG
>NZ_JBCLVC010000010.1:0-20440 GCF_039548475.1 Luteimonas yanweni
GGCCATGGCCGCGATCGGGGGCTGCGGGATCGCGGCCATGGCCGCTCCCACAAAAGGCGCTGCTGGAGAAGGCGCTGCTGGAGAATGCGGTCACGACCGGTTGACCTCGGCCCACAGCGTGCTGCTCATGCCGAAGAGCTTGATGAAACCTTCGGCTTCTTCGACGCCCCAGTCGGCCGACTGCGCATAGGTGGCGCCGCTGGCGTTGAGGATGTGCGGCGAACGCACGGCCACCGCGTCCACGCGGCCACCGCGGGTTTCCAGCATCACCTCGCCGTTGACCATCCGCTGCGAGGAAGCCAGGAAGGCTTCGAGGTCGGTCTTCAGCGGGTCGTGGTAGAAGCCTTCGTACACCAGCTCCACCCACTTGCGGCCGACGTCGGGCTTGAAGCGGTTCTGCTGCTTGGTAAGCACCGCCTCCTCCAGCGCACGGTGCGCGACCAGCAGCGCGGCAAGCCCCGGCGCCTCGTACACGATGCGGCCCTTCAGGCCGATGGTGGTGTCGCCGGTATACATGCCGCGCCCGACACCATAGGACGCGAACATGCGGTTGAGCCGGGCGAGGATCTGTTCGCCCGGCATCTCCTGGCCATCGATCGCCACCGCTTCGCCGCCGATGAAGCGCAGCGCGACCTGCAGCGGCTCAGCCGGCCAGGCGCTGCGCGGCGCGCACCAGCCGCGCGCGCCCTCGCCCGGCGCCTCCCAGCGATCGATCTCGCCGCCGGACATGGTGATGCCCAGCAGGTTCTCGTTGATGGTGTAGGCCTTCTGCTTCGACTGCACGCCGAAGCCGCGCTCTTCCAGGTAGGCCTGCTCGTAGGCGCGGGTCTGCGTGTGTTCCTTCTGGATCTCGCGGATCGGCGCCACGATGCGGTAGTCGCCGCTGGCCTTGACCGCCAGGTCGAAGCGCACCTGGTCGTTGCCCATGCCGGTGCAGCCGTGCGCGATCGCATTGGTGCCGAGGTCTCGGGCTCGTGCAAGGGCCGCGTCGACAATCAGGTAGCGGTCGGAGACCAGCAGCGGGTACTGGCCCTGGTAGGCCTCGCCGGCGTGGACGAAGGGCTTCACGAAGCCGTCCCAGATCGCAGGGCCGCCATCGATGGTGACGTGGCTGGCCACGCCCAACTCGGCCGCCCGCGCTTCGATCGCGTCGCGTTCGGCCGCGTCCACGCCGCCCGTATCGGCGAACACGGTGTGCACGGCCCAACCGCGCTCCTGCAGCCACGGCACGCAGAAGCTGGTGTCGAGGCCACCGGAGAAGGCGAGGACGATGTCTTTGGATTCGGACGGAGCGGTCATGTGGAGGTCTCGGGATGCGGGGGACACTGATAGGGGACTGGTAGGGGACTGGTAGGGGACTGGTAGGGGACTGCCGGGGGACTGGTGGGGGACTTGTGGGGACGGGGCGACTGGCGGGACTGTTGTGGGAGCGGCTACAGCCGCGATCGGGATGTATGGCATGCCCGGCAGGCCGCGGCCATCGCGGCCATGGCCGCTCCCACAGGTCCCCCTCACAGGCCACTTCACAGGCCGCCTCAGCGCCCCGCCAGCGCCTTCATCACCGCCTTCTGCACGTGCAAACGGTTGCCCGCTTCCTGCACGGCGATGCAGGCCGGCGAGTCCATCACCGCATCGCTGGCCTTGACGTTGCGGCGCAGCGGCAGGCAGTGGCTGAAGACGGCATCGTTGGTGCGCGCCATCTTGGCCTCGTCGACCATGAAGTGCCTGTACTGGTCGCGGATCGGCTTTTCCGGGCCCCAGTTGCCGAAGTACGGCAGCGCGCCCCAGCTCTTGGCGTAGACCACGTCGGCGCCGGCATAGGCGGATTCGATGTCGTGGCTGACGGCCAGCGAGCCGCCGCTTTCGGCGACGTTGGCCTCGGCCCAGTCCATGTAGCGCCCGTCCAGCACGTACTCCGGCGTCGGGCACAGCAGGGTCACGTCCATGCCCATGCGCGTGGCGATGGCCAGCGCAGAATTGGCAACCGCGGTGTTCAGCGGCTTCGGGTGGTAGGTCCAGGTCAGGACGTACTTCTTCCCGCGGAGGTCGCTCGTGCCGAAGTGCTCCTGCAGCGCCAGCACGTGCGCCAGCTCCTGGCAGGGATGGGTGATGGTTTCCATGTTGATGACCGGCACCGTGGCGTACTTCGCAAAGCCCTTCAGCACGCGGTCCTCGCGGTCCACCGTCCAGTCGACGAACTTCGGGAAGGCGCGCACGCCGATCATGTCGACGTACTGGCTGAGCACCCGTGCCACTTCGGCGATGTGCTCTTCGGCCTCGCCGTCCATCACGGTGCCCAGATCGAACTCGATCGGCCATGCGTCCTTGCCCGGCTGCAGCACCACCGCGTGTGCGCCGAGCTGGAACGCGCCGAGTTCGAAGCTGGTGCGGGTGCGCATCGACGGGTTGAAGAACACCAGCGCGATCGACTTGCCCTTCAGCGCGTCGCCGACGGGATCGCGCTTCATGCGCGCGGCCTCGGCAAGCACGGCGTCGAGCTGGGCGCGGGTCCAGTCCTGGGTGTTGAGGAAATGCTGGGGGGCGGGAGTCATGGTCTGGTCCACGGAAACGGAAACGAAAAAGCCCGGCGTTGGCCGGGCTTCGAACGACGGAACACAGCTGCGGTCCGGTCTAACCCAGGGAAAGGTCGGATTCCGGTCGACGCGCGCGCGAGGTCATGCCTGCCGCCATTCGGGCGGAGGTCAGGAGGTCGTGGACTCGGGCGTCGGCGTGTTGCATTGCAGCGATCTTCCCACGCCGGCCGGTGGCGGGCAAGGCTTTCAATCGTTGTTGCCTTCGGGCACCACCGGGGTGACCGCAACCTTCACCCGCAGCCGGTTGCCCGGGTCGCGCGGCAGCCGCGAGCGGTATTTCACGCCGCGGACCACGTAGTCGACGTCATAGGCGATGGGGCGGCGGAACTCGCGCTCCACCGGCACCATGCGGCAGTCGCCCTCGCCGTCGCCATCGGTATCCGGCGCCTCGTCGCGGCGGTTGCCGGGGGTCAGGACGTCGCGGACGGCACCGACCACGCGCGACAGGCCGCGCCGCTCTTCGCCGTCCTCGGGCTGAACCAGGGTGGACTGCTCGCAGCGCTCGACCATGCTGGTGGCGCGCAGCGTCTGGTAGACCGGCTCCGCGCGCAGCACCTGGGCGTACTCGTAGCGCACGTTCTCGCCCTGGATCACCGTGTGCTGCGCCCACGCGGGAGGCGCCGCGAACGGCGGGACCAGGAGCACGGAGACCAGGAGCAGCGGCAGCCACTGCTTGGCGGGAAAGTAGGCAGGCATGGCGAACGCGCAGTGTAGGCGCTGGGCCCGCCGCAGGGCTGAATCGTGGCTGTCACGGCGCCCCGCCGGTAGAATCCCCGGTCTCCCCGGCGGCCTGCGAAATGACCCTCCGACTCTTCAACAGCCTGAGCCGCACGCTCGAGGCCTTCCAGCCACGCGACCCCGCCCGCACCACGATGTATGTCTGCGGGCCCACGGTCTACAACTATGTGCACATCGGCAACGCCCGCGGACCGGTCGTGTTCGACGTGCTGGCCGGCATCCTGCGCCGCCGCTTCGGCGCGCTGGCCTACGCCCGCAACATCACCGACGTCGACGACAAGATCAACGCCGCTGCCGCCGCGCAGGGCGTGCCGATCTCGACCATCACCGACCGCTTCGCCGCCGCCTACCGCGATGACATGGCCGCCCTGGGCGTGGCACCGCCGGACATCGAGCCGGAGGCCACGGCGCACATCGCCGAGATCATCGCCATGATCGAACGGCTGGTCGAAGGCGGCCACGCCTATGCCGCCGAAGGCCACGTGCTGTTCGCGGTCGCCAGCTTCGACGGTTACGGCAAGCTCTCGCGCCGCGAGCTCGAGGACATGCTGGCCGGAGCGCGCGTGGACGTGGCGCCGTACAAGCGCGACCCCGGCGACTTCGTGCTCTGGAAGCCCTCCACCGGCACCCTGCCCGGTTGGGATTCGCCCTGGGGCCGTGGCCGCCCGGGCTGGCACATCGAGTGCTCGGCGATGGCCGCCGCCCACCTGGGCGAGACCATCGACATCCACGCCGGCGGCGTCGACCTGCAGTTCCCGCACCACGAAAACGAGATCGCGCAGAGCGAGTGCGCCCACGGCGGCGCGCCGTTCGCGCGCTTCTGGCTGCACAACGGCATGCTCAACTTCGGCGGCGCCAAAATGTCGAAGTCGGTGGGCAACATCGAGAAGGTCCACGACCTGGTGCAGCGCCACCCGCCCGAGGCGCTGCGGCACGCGCTGATGTCGGCGCACTACCGGCAGCCGCTGGAGTGGTCCGACGGCCTGGTCGAACAGAGCGTGCGCACGCTGGACCGGCTGTACGGGACGCTGCGCGACGTGGATGCGCTCGTGCCCGCCGGGCTGGCACCGGAGGCCGCCATCCCGCACGCGATCGAGGCCGCGCTCGACGACGACCTCAACACCCCGCAGGCGCTGGCCGAGCTCGCGGCGATCGCCGGCACCGCGCGCGTGCTGCGCGGCGCGATCGCCAACGGCGACGCCACCGGCGACGGCCCGCTGCTGGCACTCGCCACGCTGGGCGCCAGCCTGCGCGCCGGCGGCCGCGCGCTTGGCCTGCTGCAGCAGGCGCCGTCGGCCTGGTTCGCCCGCGGCACCTCGGGCGATGACGACGCCCGCATCCAGGCCCTGGTCGACCAACGGGCCGCGGCCAAGGCCGGCCGCGACTTCGCCCGCGCCGACGCCATCCGCGCCCAGCTCGCCGGCGAGGGCATCCTTCTTGAAGACACGCCGCAGGGCGTACGCTGGAAGCGGGGCTGAACCCATGGACGCCACGACGCACTTCCCGATCGAATCCACCGCGGCCATGGCCCAGGCCACGATCCGCGACGAGTTCGCATTCTTCGGCGACTGGTCCGAACGCTACCAGTACCTGATCGACCTCGGCCGCAAGCTGCCCGAATTCCCCGACGAGTTCCGCACCGAGGCCCATCGCCTGCACGGCTGCCAGTCCATGGTCTGGATCGTGCCTTCTGGCGATGCCGACCGCCTGGACTTCGCCGCCGCCAGCGATTCGGCCATCGTCTCGGGCCTGGTGTATCTCGCGCTGCGCGTCTATTCCGGGCGCAGCGCGCGGGAGATCCTGGCCAACGACCCGTCCTACATCGCCGACATCGGCCTGGCCAAGCACCTGTCGCCAACCCGCAGCAACGGCCTGGCCGCTCTGCTGGCCTTCATCCGCGACGCGGCGCAGCGCGCACTGGCGTGAGTCCGGGCGCGCCGGTGGACAACCCGCCGCCCGCCGCGGCGCTGACCGCGTGGCGGGCACCGAAGCCGAGGGGGCTGGACCTGCGCGAGCTGCAGTAAAGGAAAACCCCGCCGGGGCGGGGTTTTCCGTGAACCTCGATGAAGCAGCAGCCTCAGTCGCCGATCTGCTTCTGCAGGTGCTCCCAGCGCTCCTGTTCGTCGATGGTGCGCTCGGCGGTCAGGCGGGCCTCCAGGCGCTCGAGGCCGATCTCCTCGCCCGAGTCGACGCTGAAGCCGTATTCGCCGGAGTCCACGCGCTTGAGCGTGCTGTCGATCTTGCCGATCAGCTTGCGGTAGCGGTCGCGGGTGCGCAGCTCAAGCGAGTTCTCGGTCTCGCGGGTCGCGCGCTCGGCATCGTCGCCGACATCGCGGACTTCGTCCTTGAGGTTCTCGATGGTCTGCTTGGATTCGTCCACCAGGTCCGCCCGCCAGTCCACCAGGCGCTGGCGGAAGTACTCAAGCTGCAGCGGGCTCATATATTCCTCGTCCGGACCGGGCTTGTAGCCGGCGGGGAGGATCGGGCGGCCAGTGGCCTCGTCGGTCTTGTGTGCGATGGTCTTGTACCGGGTCTTGGGGGCGGGCGCGGGCGCCGGCCGGTTGGTCAGCGCCACGGCGACCTTGCCCGTCGTGCGCGAGGGAGCCTTGCGCACGGCCGGGGTCGGCGCGACCTTGGTCGAGGTCTTCGTACTGGCGGACTTGGCCGTGGCGGCCCTGCCGGCCTTGGCCGGCGCGGGCGGGGTGGCGCTGCGGGCCGGGCGCGCGGGCGCCGCGGCCTTCTTCGGCGCCGGCGCCTTCGTCACCGCGGCCTTGGCGGGCCCGGTCTTCTTCGTCGCCACCTTGCCGGCGGCGGCGGACTTCTTCGCGGGGACCGACTTTCCGGACGAAGCCGCCTTCTTCGCCGTGGCCTGCCTGGCGACGGGCTGCTTCACCGCGGTCTTCTTCACCGCGGTCTTCTTCACCGCAGCCTTCTTCGCCACGGCCTTCTTCACCGGGGCGGCCGCCTTCTTCACCGCAGCAACCTTCTTGACCGCGGGCTTTGCGCCCTTCTTCGGGGCAGCCTTGGCGGGAGCCTTCGCGGCGGCGCCCTTCTTTGCCGCGGCCTTCTTCGGCGCAGCCTTCGCCGGAGCGGCCCTGGCGGCTTTCGATGCTGCGGGCTTGGCCGCCTTGGCGGCCTTCTTGACGGTCTTCTTCACTGCCACGTTCGGCGATCCTTCTTGTAGAAGTGGGGTGCCGGTCCGCTCACGCGACCAGCCGCCGGCCATGCAGCGGGAGTGGGGCATCCAGCGGTTCGCGGCCGCATCGCGGCGACGACTGACGTGTCCGGCCACCGGGAGCGTTTTTGAGGACGCGCTTGTGGCCGGCGCCACACTCCCGTCGCTTGGACGGGAAAGCGGGCTGTTATACCCTGCCCTGACTGCAGCGGCAACCGCGGCGCGCCGCGCAGCCCTTTTTATCCGGCGCCCCCTTGATCGACCGCATGCTCATCGCGCTGCTGCGCGGCTACAAACGCTGGCTCAGCCCCCTGCTGGGACCGCGCTGCCGGTTCCTGCCGACCTGCTCGGAATACGCCATGCAGGCCATTGCGCTGCACGGCGCCCTGCGTGGAAGCTGGCTCGCCGCGAAGCGCGTCGGACGCTGCCACCCTCTCAACCCCGGCGGCATGGACCCGGTCCCGCCGCGCGACGACGGAACCCAGCCATGACCGATACCCTCATCCTCAATGCGCGCCTGGTCAATGAAGGCCGCGAACTCGATGCCGACCTGCGCATCCGCGACGGGCGCATCGACGCCATCGGCAGCCTGGCGCCGCGCGCCGGCGAGACCGTGGTGGATGCCGACGGGCGCCGGCTGCTGCCGGGCATGATCGACGACCAGGTGCACTTCCGCGAGCCGGGCATGGAATACAAGGCCGACATGGCCACCGAATCCGCGGCGGCGGTGGCAGGCGGCCTGACCAGCTTCATGGACATGCCCAACACCAGCCCGCCCACGCTCGATGCGACGGCACTCGAGAACAAGTACGAACGCGCCGCCGGCCGGGCCCGCGCCAACCATGGCTTCTACATGGGCGCCAGCAACGACAACCTCGAGGCCGTGCGCGCCATCGACCCGCGGGCCACGCCGGGGCTGAAGGTGTTCATGGGCGCATCCACCGGCAACATGCTGGTGGACGACCCGGAGACGCTGGACGCGATCTTTCGCGACACCCCGGTGCCGATCATCACCCACTGCGAAGACACGCCGATGATCGACGCGGAATTGGCGCGCTACCGGGAGAAGTACGGCGACGACATCCCGGCCGCCTGCCACCCCGACATCCGCTCGCGCGAGGCCTGCATCAAGTCCACCCGCCTGGCGCTGGAGCTCGCGCGCCGCCACGACACCCGGCTGCACGTGCTGCACATCTCCACCGCCGACGAGCTGGCGCTGTTCGAGTCCGGCCCGCTGGTCGACGCCGACGGCAGGCTGCGCAAGCGCATCACCGCCGAGACCTGCATCCACTTCCTGCGCTTCGACCGCGCCGACTACGCGCGCCTGGGCCACCAGATCAAGTGCAATCCGGCGATCAAGGACGCCAGCGACCGCGAGGCCCTGCTGCGTGCCCTGGCCGATGACGTCATCGACGTGCTGGCCACCGACCATGCGCCTCACACCTGGGAGGAAAAGCAGAATCCCTACGTGCGCGCGCCCAGCGGGCTGCCGCTGGTCCAGTACGCCCTGGTGGCGGCGCTTGAATGCGTCCACGAAGGCCACTTCGACACCGCGCGCGTGGTCCAGAAGTTCGCCCACGCGCCGGCGCAGCTGTTCGACGTAGCCGGGCGCGGCTTCCTGCGCGAGGGCTACCACGCCGACCTGGTGCTGGTGGAAGACGTGCCGTTTACCGTGAAGCGCGAGGACGTGCTGTCGAAGTGCGGCTGGTCGCCGTTTGAAGGTACGACCTTCCGCTCACGCATCGCCTCGACCTGGGTCAACGGCGAGCTGGCCTGGGACGGTGCAGCGCTGGTCGGGGCGCCGAACGGCCGCCGGCTGGAGTTTTCGCGATGACCGCATGCCCGGTGACGACATGCCCGGTGACGACATGCCCGATGACGGTTCGCCCGATGCGGGCCGCCGCGGTGGGCGCCAGCGGCCTGGAGCGTACGGCATGAAGGCCACCGGCGCGCTGCTGGTCGGCCTGCTGTCCACCTTGCCCTGGGCGCTGGCGCTGGCACAGGCGGTGCCGGCAGTCGCAGCGGCGGACGCGGCCGCGGACCTGCGCGTGGTGTTCCCCGAACGGGTGCAGCAGGGCGCGCTGGTGATCGGCAAAGTGCCACCCGGCAGCACCGTGGAGTACGCGGGGCGCACGTTGCGGACCACCGCCTACGGCACCGCGGTGTTCGGCGTCGGGCGCAACGAGTCCGGTCCGCTCGCGGTCGCGGTCACCCGGCCCGACGGCAGCCGCACCGAAGCCCGGATCGCGGTGGACGCACGCGACTGGCCCGAGCAGCGCGTCGACGGCGTGCCGCCCGCAACCGTGGATCCTCCGCCGGCGATCGCCGAGCGCATCCGGCGCGAGCAGGCGCGCGTGGCCGAGGCGCGCACGCGTGACGACCCGCGGGCCGACTTCGCGCAGACCTTCATGCGCCCGGTCGAAGGCCGCATCAGCGGTCGCTTCGGCCGCGCACGCGTCTACAACGGCAAGCCGGGCTCGGCACATTCGGGCATGGACATCGCGGCGGCCACCGGCACGCCGGTGAAGGCGCCCGCGGCGGGCGTGGTGACCTTCGCCGACAAGGACCTGTACCTGACCGGCGGCACCCTGCTGATCGACCACGGCCACGGCGTGAGCTCGAACTTCCTTCATCTCTCACGCATCGACGTGAAGCCCGGCGACCGCGTCGAACAGGGCCAGGTCATCGCCGCGGTGGGTTCCACCGGCCGCTCGACCGGTCCGCACCTGCACTGGGGCATGAGCTGGTTCGACGTCCGCGTGGACCCGCAGCTGGTGCTGGAGCGGCGCTGACCCTTGCCTTCAGCCCTCCGCGCGCGACATCAGCCGGCCAAGGCGGATCGCGCGGGGAGAGTTGGCCAGGTCCTGCGGTGAGACCAGGCGGGGATTGGGGCGCGCGTCCAATGCCGCGTCCACGCCGCTGCTCCGCATCAGCGCACGATTGTCGAGGCGGGCCAGGACCTCCTGGCGCGCCTGTTCCAGCGCCTCGTCGGGGACGTGCGCGCCGCCATCCGCCAGCAGCCACGCATCTGCAGCCGGGGCCGCGGCGCCGCGAAGGCCCGATGCCGCATCGACACGGGACTTCCCGCCAAGCAGCGGGCCGATTTCATCGAACAGCGCCTTCCAGTCGATGTCCGGGAACGGGGCTGTGCCGCGTGCGCCCTCCACGATTTCCGGCGCAAGCGCGCCTCGCGGCGTGGCCGCGCATTCCGCCCAGGCGCGATAGACGACCTCGCTGCACACCATGCCCGGCGACTCCGCGGGCAGCGCGCGGTCGAGCGCGATCCTGACAAGGCGACGTGCGAGCGGATACGCCGGCCATTTGCCGCGCACGGCCATGACCACGCCGAGCAGCGCGAGCTGGTCGATCGCATACGGCGCGCCCAGCATGTCCTCCGCGTGCCGCGCCACCAGGCCGAGGTCCGCCGCCGTGAACGCGCAGCCGCGGCGATCCTGCAGCCGGTAGGCGTCGATGTAATGGAAGTGCGCCTGCTCCTGCATGCGCGCCGCCAGCGGGTACCGGCGCACCCCGGCCAGCGACGCCTCTACCAGCTCGCCGCCGTCCACCACGATCGCCGCGTGGCTGTACACGCCGTCGCTCGCCCAGGCGATGAGGTCGGACAGCGGGCCGTCACCCATCATCAGCAGCAGGTCGCCTTCCTGCAGTCCAGCCAGCGGCATCGCCATCGGTGCATCCATCGTCGCTGCGCTCATGACGTCGCCGGCGCGGGCGCCGGTTCGCTCAGGCTCAGCCGGTCGCGACCGGCCTGCTTGCTGGCATAGAGCGCGGCGTCGGCACGCTCGACCAGCGACTCCGGGGACTCCCCGGGCGCCAGCTCGGCCAGGCCGATGCTGAGGCTGCAGTCCAGCTGCGTCTGGTCCATCGTCAGCGGGCGCGAATTGACCGCGGACAGCATGCGGGCGGCCACGGCACGGGCCTCATGCAGCGCCGTGTCCGGCATCACCACCAGGAATTCGTCGCCGCCGTAGCGGCCGATGATGTCGCGCCCGCGCAGCTGGTTGCGGATGCGCAGGGACACGATGCGCAGGCACTGGTCGCCGATGCGGTGGCCGTACGCGTCGTTGATGCGCTTGAACCTGTCGATGTCGACGAACGCGATGCTCACCGGCATCGACCGGGTCCCGGCGGCATGCAGGACCTTGCGCAGCTCCTCTTCGACGCCGGACCGGTTGAGCATCCCGGTGAGATCGTCGGCGCGCGCAAGCGCGCTGGCGCGGTCGCGGTCGCGCCGCAGTTCGAGCAGCTTGTCGGCCAGGCCGATCGTCAGCAGCAGCCCGGCCAGTGCGAAGCTCGCCGCCAGTCCCTGTGCCAGCCAGGGCGGCCCGGTCCAGAGGCCCATCATCTCCAGCGCCACCAGGGTGGTGAACGTCATCAGCGGCAGCCACGACGCCAGCACTACGCGGCCGGCCCTGTCGCCGCGCAGGGACAGCACCGCGCTGGCGAAAAGCAACAGTGCCGCCGACAGCACCAGGCCGCCGTTGCCGATGCGGGCAAGCCAGCCGGCATCGACGAACACGCTGCCGAGCGCGGTCATGGCCGCCAGCCCGCTGCCGACCCACAGCACCCGGTCCATCCCCGGCAGCTTGCCCGGCAGGTCGAGATAGCGCCGCTGGAACAGGTTGCTGAACACAATGCCCAGGCCGCCGATGACGCGATTGGCCTGCGGCGTGTTGCCCAAGAGCGCCTCGGCGCCTGGCAGCAGGCGCAGATCACCCCCGAGCGACACCATGTAGAGCACCGCGAAGCACAGCATCCCTCCGAACCAGCCGAGGCTCGATTCACCCGTGCCGAAGCAGAAGGCAAAGGCCAGCAGCGCCAGGACCGAGAGCACGGACAGCACGAACACCCGCCAGGCCACGAAGGCCAGGTCGGCGCGATGCACCTGGTCGAGCGCTTCGATCGCGACCGGCATGGCCACCGACGAGCTCGAGTCCACGCGCAGCCACACCGCCTCGCCCGCCGGAATGCCTTCCGGCAGGTCCACCACCAGGGCGCGCTGCGAGTAGCGGGAATCGGCATGGGCGCCGTACAGCGCGTGCCGCGACGGGCCGCTGCGGCCGGGCACCCAGGCTTGGACGCGATTGAGGAAGGGCGATCGCAGGACCAGCTTCGGCGATCCCGCTGCCGGCAGTGGCTCAGGCGTGGTGATCCGCCACCAGTGCACCTCGCCCGCCTGTTCCTGGATCACGGGCGCGCCGGGTGGCTCCAGCCGATCCTGGAAGCGGCCCGCGCGCAGGCCGGCGGCGGCAGCCGCGGGCCCGACGTCCGACTCGACGTCGGCCGTCACCGCCTGCAGCACGAGCGGGACGCTGGCCGCCGCCTGTCCCGCGAGCAGCAGGAAGAGGAACAGCCACAGGCTGCACCACAAGGTTTGACGCTTCGGATCCCCAATCCGCATCGGCACATCGTATCCCAGCGCCGATCTGATCGGGCGTCGTGGGCCGGCTGTTCAGCGGTCGGCGACGACCCCGGCCACGCGCGCCACGGCGTCATGCGCGTGCAGGCTTTCGAAATGCGAGACGGTCACGTCGAAGCGCGCCACGTGCCGGCTCGATGACACCACCGCCGCCACCCTGCGCGCGGCGTCTTCGCAGAACATCAGGTTGTCGGCGTTGGCGCGGGCGAAGGCCTGCTCGTCCTCGCGCTTGACCGCGGTCTGCACGGGCGTGCCCAGCGCGGCCTCGATGGCGTCGACCAGCTCTTCCAGCGGCAGCGCATCGACCTCGCCGCGCAGCACCACGCGCACGTCCGCGCGGCTGCGCTGCGCGTGCGGCGTGGCGGCCATGCCGCGCGCCGAGCCGAGCCAGTCACGCACCTCGACCTTGGACGGCGCGTCGTCGGCGGCGAAGTCGGACTCGAAGCGGTCGGCGTTGGCGCGCCGCGACAGCGCCGCGGAGGCCGGGCAGGTGCTGGAGTAATCGATGCCGAAGGCAAGCTCGATGTCCGCGCCGGAGGGCGAAACCGTGGCATCGACCTCGACCGGATAGGCCTTCCAGCCAGCGTTGCCGCTGGCCAGCGCACGCCGGCGCAGCAGCTGCTCCCAGCGCAGGGTCAGGCGCGCGGTGGTGGCGACGCCGGACTGCGAGTCGATGCACTCGCGCAGCAGGGTCTTCAGCGCCGACGCCGACAGCGGGGCGGCGGCGAGCGCGTCCTGCAGCAGCAGATACAGCCGCGACATGTGGATGCCGCGGGTCTCCGCGCTCGCCAGGTCCACGCCGATGTCGGCCGACGCCGGCACCAGCTGCGGTGCACCGTCGCCGGCGGTCACGCACAGCGGCAATGCGACCTTGCGCATGCCGACCCAGTCGAGCGGGCGGGCGGTCGCGGCGCGGTCGTAGGCGACATCGGGAAGCGCCGGGGCCGGATTGGAAGAGGTCACGCGGAAACCTGTGATCGAGAACGGTTTTCAATTGTACCCGTGGCGGGCAAGTGGCCCGCGCAACGGTGCATGCCGTGCACATGCCCTGGGGCGGACTGGCGCCAGGTCGCCCGATCGCCCGTCCCCCCGTGGCTCAGCCCGCGCGCCGCGCGCCGCGCCACGCGGTGTACAACGCCCGGAGCGGCGGCAGCGGCCTGCCGGGCCGGGCCATCCGAGCCGCGACGAGTGCGGCGAGCACGCCGCGGGCGCGATTGCCCGCGCGCATTGCGGAGCGCGCTGCACTGCCGGCCCCCGGGTTCCCCTTCACCGGCATCGACGTGCCGGCCGGTTCCCCGTCCACGGCGGCGCGCAGCAGTCCGCGCTCACCGAGCAGGCTGGCCAGAACGACCGCGCGGGCGTCGGCATCCGCGGCCCGCCCCTCGAACAGCACGGCCTCGCAGTCCGCGACCGCGGCCGCGAATCCTTCGCCTGCACCCGGCGCGCCCGGTGCAGTGGATGCGATCGCGCCATCGTCGAGATCGCCACCATCACCGCGCAGCGCGCGCAGGTCCGGCAGCGCACGCCCGAGCGCCAGCCACGGCGCCGGCACCGGCTGCAGCAGCGCGCCCAGCGGATGTCGACGCGCGCCCTTGGCCCAGCCGCCCAGCTCTTCCTGCCACCAGGCCAGCTTGGCCAGGCCGGGGGTGGGATCGCCGCCGCCCCAGGCGGCATCGGCCAGTTCCTGCAGCAGGCTGAACCAGGCCTCGGCGCGGGGACGCTGCGCCTCCGGCACGAACACGCCGGCGATCTCCCATTCGGGCCATCGGGCGCGCCACTTTTCGATGAAATGGGCGGCGTCGCCGCGGACGTCGTCGATGCTCACGGCCAAGCGTCGGGGTCGAGCATGTCCGCGGGCCACGCGAGCATGGCATCGGCCTGCCAGGTGAGCGGGTCGTCGTGCTGCAGGCGATAGCCCCAGAGCGCGGCGATCGAGCGCATGCCGGCCGCCCGCGCGGCCAGGATGTCGCGCTCGTCGTCGCCGACGTACACGCAGTCCTCCGGCGCGAAGCCGAGGGCCTCCGCGGCGTGCAGCAGCGGCAGCGGATGCGGCTTGCGCTCGGCGAGCGTGTCGCCGCCCACCAGCACCGCACTGCGCGTTTCCCAGCCCAGCAGCGGCATCAGCGCGCGCGCCAGCGATTCCGGCTTGTTGGTGACGATGCCCCAGCGCACGCCGTCGGCCTCGAGCGCGGCCAGCATCGCCTCGATGCCGTCGAAGGCGGCGCCATGGCGGCCAAGTTCCTCCGAATAGACCGCCAGGAACTCCTTCACCATCCCGGGCGGCACCTCGCCGCCAAGCTCCGGGAACGCCGCCGCGCTCATCGCGCGCGCGCCGCGCGACACGTGTTGCCGGATCTCGGCCAGCGGCATCGGCGGCGCCCCGCGCGCCGCGCGCATGCGGTCGATGGTGGCGGCCATGTCCGGCGCGCTGTCGAGCAGCGTGCCGTCGAGGTCGAACAGCACGCAGCGCGGGAACCGCCGGCCGGCCCCGGTGCCGCTCACGCCGCGTCCGGCCTGCGCGCCGCGGCCAGGTAGTTGACGTCGGTCCGCGACGACAGCCGCGCGCGGTTGGCCCAGGGTTCGTAGGCGATGCCGCGGACGTCCTCGAGCTCCAGCCCCGCCGCGCGCAGCCAGGCGCCAAGCTCGGAGGGTCGGATGAAGTCGCGGTACTGGTGGGTACCGCGCGGCAGCAGCCGGGCCACGTATTCGGCGCCGACGATCGCAAGGGCGAACGCCGCCGGCGTACGGTTGAGCGTGGAGACGAACAGCCGGCCGCCGGGCTTCAGCAGCCGCGCGCAGGCATCGATGATCGCGCCCGGATCCGGCACGTGCTCGAGCATCTCCATGCAGGTCACGGCATCGAAACTGCCGGCGGCTTCGTCGGCCAGCGACTCCACCGCCTGCACCCGGTAGTCGACCGATACGCCCGACTCCAGCGCATGCAGCCGCGCGACCTTGATCAGGTCCGGAGCGAGGTCCAGTGCGGTGACGTCGGCGCCGTCGCGCGCCATGGCTTCGCTGAGCAGGCCCGCGCCACAGCCGACATCGAGCACCCTGGCTCCGGCCAGCGGGCTGCGCGCGGCCACATAGCCTTGGCGCACCGGATTGAGCGCGTGCAGCGGCTTCTGCGGACCTTCGGGATCCCACCAGCGGTTGGCGAGTCCGGCGAACTTGTCGAGTTCGGACTGGCGGAAGTTCTGCGTGCCCTGGGGCGAGGCGGTCATGGCGACGTGCTCTGGATGATCGGGGATGTGCGCGCCGGCGCGGCTCAGCCGGCGCCGGTGCGGATGCCGGCCATGCGCGTACGCCACTGGCGGGCGTTGGCGACCACGGCGGTGGTGTCGATGTCGACCAGCTCGCGCTCGCGCAGCTTCGCGGCGCCAGCGATCCAGACATCGGAGACCTGGTGGCGGCCGGCGGCATAGACCAGCTGCGACACCACATGGTGCAGCGGCTGGGTCTCGAGGTCGCTGAAGTCGAAGCAGGCCATGTCGGCCTGCTTGCCCGGCTCGAGCGAGCCGACCAGGTGGTCGAAGCCCATCGCCTTCGCGCCGCCCAGGGTGGCCGCGCGCAGTGCGGTGAAGGCGTCGAACGCCGCCGCATCCTGCGCCACCGCCTTGGCCAGCTGGGCCGCGGTGCGGGTCTCTCCAACCATGTCGAGGTCGTTGTTGCTGGCGCAGCCGTCGGTGCCGATGGCGAGGTTGACCCCGGCCCTCTCAAGCGCGCAGGCCGGGCAGAAGCCCGAGGCCAGCTTGAGGTTGGATTCCGGGCAGTGCACCACGCTCACGCCGCGCTCGGCGCAGAGGTGGATCTCGGCGTCGGTCAGCTGGGTCATGTGCACGGCGATCAGGCGGTCGTTGACCAGGCCCAGGCGGTCCAGGCGCGCGAGCGGGCGCTGGCCGTGTTCCCTGATCGACTGCTCGACCTCCTGCGCGGTCTCGTGCAGGTGCAGGTGCACGGGGATGTCGAGCTGGTCGGCGAGCATGCGTATGCGCTCGAAGTTGGCGTCGTTGACCGTGTACGGCGCGTGCGGCGCGAAGGCCATGGCGATCAGCGGATCATTGCGCCACTGGTCGTGGACCACGCCGGCCTTGTCGAAGTACTCGTCGTCACCGGAGGCCCAGGCCGTCGGGAAATCGATCACCGGCAGGCCGACCCGGGCGCGGAAGCCGTGGCGCTTGTACACCGCGGCCTGCACGTCGGGGAAGAAGTAGTTCTCGTTGCAGCAGGTGGTGCCGCCGCGCAGCATCTCGGCGATGGCCAGGGTGATGCCGTCGGCGACGAAGTCCGGTGCCATCACCGCGGCCTCGATCGGCCAGATGTGCTGCTGCAGCCAGACTTTCAGCGGCAGGTCGTCGGCGATGCCGCGCATCAGCGTCATCGGGTTGTGGGTGTGGGCGTTGACGAAGCCCGGCACCAGCACCCCGTCGGGCCGCGACACAACGTCCGCCGGCGCGAAGCGCGCGCGCGCCTCGGCTCGCGGCAACAGCGCGACGATCACGCCCTCGCGCACGGCCACGGCATGGTCTTCCAGGACCACGCCGTGCGGCTCCACCGGGACCACGTGCCCGGCCTCGACCAGCAGATCGCAGGCCGCGGGCGCCACCGCCAGTTCCGCCATTACTTGACCCGGCTGACGTATTCGCCAGAGCGCGTGTCGACTTTGATCACTTCCTCCTGGCCCACGAACAGCGGCACGCGCACCACCGCGCCGGTTTCGAGCGTGGCCGGCTTGCCGCCGCCGCCCGAGGTGTCGCCGCGCACGCCGGGATCGGTCTGGGTGATCCTGAGTTCAACGAAGTTCGGCGGCGTGACCTGGATCGGCGTGCCGTTCCACAGCGTGACCACGCACTCCTCCTCGCCCTTGAGCCACTTCTCCGCGCCACCCATGCCGGCCTTGTCGGCCTGCACCTGCTCGAAGCTTTCCGGATTCATGAAGTGC
This sequence comes from Luteimonas yanweni, assembly GCF_039548475.1. Classification (NCBI taxonomy): domain Bacteria; kingdom Pseudomonadati; phylum Pseudomonadota; class Gammaproteobacteria; order Lysobacterales; family Lysobacteraceae; genus Luteimonas; species Luteimonas yanweni. The sequence continues at coordinate 16,887 of NZ_JBCLVC010000010.1, forward strand.
CAGTATTCACCGTCGGCGTACAGGTACTGCATGTCGGTGTCGACGACGTCGGCCGCCTCCATCGAGTCGGTCGCCTTCATGGTCACTTCCTGCACCCGGCCCGACTTGATCAGGCGGTACTTCACGCGGGTGAACGCCTGGCCCTTGCCCGGCTTGACGTACTCGGTATCGGTGATGATCGCGGGTTCCCCGTGGACGAGGATCTTCATTCCGTTCTTGACGTCGTTCATGCCATGGCTGGCCATGCGTGCTCCTGCGAAGTGTGCGGCGGGGTCGGCCGCGCGAGCGGCTAGACTATGGGGGAAATGATACCCGCAGCCCCCCTTTCCATGCAGCCACCCGGCTGGCAGCACGCGTGGCGCGCCTCGGTGCGCGACCCGCGCGAGCTGCTGGGCCTGCTCGGGCTGGATGCCGAGGCGGCCGCTGTGCCGGAGGCCGCGCTGGCCGCCTTCGCCCTGAGGGTGCCGCGTGGCTTCATCGCCCGCATGCGCCACGGAGACCCGGACGACCCCCTGCTGCGGCAGGTGCTGCCGCGCGTGGACGAACTGCGCAGCGTGCCCGGCTTCGGCCTGGACGCGGTCGGTGACGCCGCCGCGAAGACCGCCCGCGGGGTCATCCACAAATACGACGGCCGCGCCCTGCTGGTCGCCACGGGCAGCTGCGCCATCAACTGCCGCTACTGCTTCCGCCGCCACTTCCCCTATGCCGAGGAAACCGCGGCCGCCGGTGGCTGGGCCGACGCCGTGGCGGCGATCGCGGCCGATCCCGGCATCACCGAGGTGATCCTGTCCGGCGGAGACCCGCTGTCCCTGGCGACCCGCAAGCTGGCCGACCTCACCGACCTGCTGCGCGCGGTGCCCCACGTCCGCCGCCTGCGCATCCACAGCCGGCTGCCGGTGGTATTGCCGGAACGCGTGGACGACGAACTGCTGGCCTGGCTGCGCGGCCTGCCCTGGCCCGTGGCGGTGGTGGTCCACGCCAACCACGGCAATGAATTCGACGCCACGGTGGATGCCGCCATGGCCGCGCTGCGCGGCGCCGGCGCCAGCCTCCTCAACCAGGCGGTGCTGCTGGCCGGGGTCAACGACTCGGTCGATGCCCTGGCCGGGCTGTGCGAGCGCGGCTTCGAGGCCGGCGTCCTGCCCTACTACCTGCACCAGCTCGACCGCGTCGCCGGCACCGCCCACTTCGAGGTCGACGACGCCCGCGCACGCAGCCTGCACGCGGCGCTGGTGGCGCGCCTGCCGGGCTACCTTGTCCCGCGGCTGGTGCGCGAGGTTGCCGGCGATGCGTCCAAGCGCGCGCTGTGACCGCGGTCGCCACCAGGCGCGACCCGCACCCTGTTGCCATGTCCACGTCGTGGACGCCGCGCGCCGCCGCGTGGCATAACGCGGCTTCCACGGAGAACCCCATGTCGAAAAGCCAGGACACCGCCCTGCGGCTGATGATCGTCGACGACAGCCCCGAGTCGGCCGAAGCCATCGTCAGTACCCTGCGCAATGCGGGCATCGCCGTGCGCCCGCTGCGCCCGTCGTCGGCGGACGAGTTCGCCACCCTGGTCGGCGCGCAGGCGCTGGACCTGGTCGTCGCGCAGCAGGATTCGACCATGCTGTCGCTGGCCGAGGTCGTGCAACAGGTGGCGGCCACCGGCAAGGACGTTCCGGTGGTGGCCCTGGCCGATGCGATCGACAGGGAGAGCTATATCCGGGGCAAGAGCGACGGCGCGCGCGCGCTGGCGCTGCGCGAACCCGCATCGCTGCTGCTGGCCGTGCTCCGCGACGCCTGGGCCGACCTCGAGGCGCGCCGCACCCAGCGCCGCCTGGAGGCCCGCCTGCGCGAGACCGAACGCCGCTGCGACGCCCTGATCGATTCCTCGCGCGACCCCATCGCCTACGTCCACGAGGGCATGCACATCCGCGCCAACCAGGCCTACCTGGAGATGTTCGGCTACGCGGACTTCGAGGACATCGAAGGCATGTCGCTGCTCGACATGGTCGCGCCGCAGGACGTGGAGGCCTTCCGCCAGCTGCTGAAGGGGCTGGCGCAGGGCGAGGCGCCGCCGCCGCGCCACGAGCTGCAGGCGCGCGACATCGACGGCAACGTCTTCCCCGCGGCCATGGAGTTCGCACAGGCGCAATACGAGGGCGAACCCTGCGTACAGGTGGTGATCCGCCGCCAGGAGCTCGACCCCGAGCTCGCGCAGGAGATCGAGGAGCTGCGCCAGCGCGACCAGGCCACCGGCCTGTACAACCGCGCCACCTTCCTGCTGGCGCTGGAAAACGCCGTGGATGCCGCCGCCCAGGGCCGGGCGCAGCACGGCCTGCTGCTGGTCGAGCCCGACCACTACCAGCACCTGCTGGCCGACATCGGCCTGGACTCGGCCGACGACCTGCTGGCCGCGGCCGCCACGCGCCTGGGCGCCGCGGCCGACGGCCTTGACGCGGTGGCCGCACGCTTCGGCGAACACACCCTGGCCCTGCTGGTTCGCAACAGCGACCACGCCGGCACCGGCACCGCGGCGCGCAAGGTGCTGGAGGCGTTCTCCGCCGACCTGTTCGAGATCGGGTCGCGTTCGAGCGTGATCACCGCCAGCATCGGCGCGGTCCAGATCGGCGAGAAGATCGCCAGCGTCAGCCAGGTCCTGGCCAAGGCCACCGGGGCGATGGCTTCGGCCAGCGCCACCGGCGGCAACCGCTTCGAACTCTTCGACCCGAGCGCGGTCGATCGCGCCGAGGAGGAGCAGATCCAGGCCTGGGTCTCGCGCCTGCGCGACGCGCTCGACCACGAGGGCTTCGTCCTGCACTACCAGCCGGTGATCAGCCTGCAGGGCGACACCGGCCCGGTGTACGAGGCCTTTCTCCGCCTGAAGGGCGACGACGGCGAGCTGATCAAGCCGCTGACCTTCCTGCAGATCGCCGAGGAGCACGGGCTGCTCTGGGAGATCGACCGCTACGTGGTGGGTCGCGCGATCGCGGTGATCGGCGAGCGCATCCGCGCCAACAAGCCGACCACCCTGCTGGTCAAGGTCAGCCAAGCCTCGCTGGCCGACGACAGCCTGACCCGCTATATCGGCGAGCAGCTCCTTGCGCACGGCGTTCCGGGCGAGTACCTGGTGGTCGAGCTCGCCGAGGCCAAGGTGTTCACCCACCTCAAGGCCGCACAGGAATTCGCGGCCGCGGCGGCGCGCCTGGACTGCCGCATCGCGCTGGAGAACTTCGGCGCCGGGCTGGATTCGTTCCAGCTGCTCGCGCACCTGAAGCCGAACATGCTCAAGATCGATCCCGGCTTCATCGAAGAGCTTCCGGCCAACGCCGACAACCAGGCGCGGGTGCGCGAGATCGCCGCCAAGGCGCGTGAACTCGGCATCCAGACCATGGCCGACTTCGTCGGCGACGCGGCCACGATGTCGGTGCTGTTCGGCACCGGGGTGGACTACGTCTCGGGCAATTTCCTGGCCCCGTCGGGGCCGGACATGGGCTACGACTTCGAGTGAATCACGGGGGTGGGGGAGACCGGACGGGTAGGCACAGTCGATGCGACCCACCAAACCCTTC
>NZ_JBCLVC010000011.1:0-164871 GCF_039548475.1 Luteimonas yanweni
CCTGTGGTGCTTGCGTGTGGGTCGTTTCTGGTGGCGGGCCGGCTGGTACAACCCCCCCCCCCCCCCCCCCCAGTGCCGTCAGGCCAACAGGCCCTGGCGCAGGGCGGCCTCGCCGTCCATGCTGCCGGCTTCGAGCGCGCGGATGCGCTCTTCCAGCGGCGGGTGGCTGAGCATCAGCCGGCGCAGGCCGTGGCCCATCGCACCGCTGATGCCGAAGGCAGCGACCTGCTTGGGCAGCGTGTTCTGGCCCTGGTTGAGCGACAGGCGCTTCAGCGCCGCGATCATCTTCTCCCGGCCCGCCAGCGCGGCACCGCCCGCATCGGCGCGGAACTCGCGATGGCGCGAGAACCACATCGCGATCATGCTCGCGAACAGGCCGAACACCATGTCCAGCACGAACACGATGCCGAAGTAGGCCAGCCCGCCGCCGCCATTGTCGCGTCCGCCGCTGAGGTAGCCGTCCACCGCCCGGCCGACCACGCGCGCGAGCACGATCACGAAGGTGTTGAGCACGCCCTGCAGCAGCGCCATGGTCACCATGTCGCCGTTGGCGACGTGGCTGACTTCGTGCGCGAGCACCGCCTCGGCCTCGTCCTGGTCCATCGAGCGCAGCAGGCCGGTGGACACCGCTACCAGCGCGTTGTTGCGGCTGGCGCCGGTGGCGAAGGCGTTGATCTCGGGCGCCTCGTAGATGGCGACCTCGGGCATGCCGATGCCGGCGGCCTGGGCCTGGCGGGCGACGGTATCGACCAGCCAGCGTTCGACGTCGCTGTTCGGGCGCTCGATGACGTGCAGGCCGGCGGCGCGCTTGGCCACCCACTTCGACATCAGCAGCGAGATGAAGGAGCCGCCGAAGCCGAACAGGACCGCCATGACCAGCAATCCGCCCATCGACTGCGGGTTGATGCCGAAGACCGACATGATGATGCTGAGCAGGGCCAGCACCGCCAGGTTGGTGGCGAGGAAAAGGACGACGCGCTTGAGCATGGGGAGGTTTCCTGCAAGGTTCGTGGTGCAATGCCATGAAGTGTGACCGGCCGGCATTGAATTCAAGATGACGGCGCAGACCCCGCCATGACGACCAGACCGCCTCCTCCGGACAGCCTCCAGCCGCCTCCCGCCACGCCGCCCGCGGCCCCGGTGCGCGGCCGGTTCGCGCCCTCGCCCACCGGACCCCTGCATTTCGGCTCGCTGCTGGCCGCATTCGGCAGCTGGCTGGCCGCGCGCCGCGACGGCGGTGAATGGTGGATCCGGATCGAGGACGTGGACCAGGGTCGCGAGGTGCCGGGCGCCGCCCGGGCGCAGTTGCGCACCCTGGCGGCCTTCGGGCTGGAGCATGACGGACCGGTGGTCCGGCAGTCGGACCGGGGCGCGCTGTACGCCTCCGCTCTTGCCTCGCTGCTGGACGACGAGCGGGCTTTCGAATGCCACTGCAGCCGGAGCGATGTCGCCCTGTCGGGCGGCATCCATCGCGCCTGCCGGCCCGGCGCACGTCGCCCGGACCCGGCCGTGCGCCTGCGCGTGCCCGACGGCAGCCACGCCGCGTTCGACGACCCGGTCCACGGCCACGTGGCCCAGGACGTGGCGCGCGAAGCCGGCGACTTCGTGCTGCGCCGCGCCGATGGCTGGTGGGCCTACCAGCTCGCCGTGGTCGTGGACGATGCCGCGCAGGGCATCACCGACGTGGTGCGCGGGGCGGACCTGCTCGACTCGACGCCGCGCCAGCTGTTCCTGCAGCGTGCGCTCGGCCTGCGGCGGCCACGCTATCTGCACCTGCCCCTGGTCCTCGACGGGGACGGCCGCAAGCTGTCCAAGTCGCGCGCATCGCTTCCGGTGGACGACGCCGATCCGCTGCCCGCGCTGCGCTGCGCCTGGGGCGTGCTCGGCCAGGACCCGCGCATGCTGCCGGCGCCGGCCGCGCTCGGGGCCACGCTCCACGCGGCGGTGCGCAGCTTCGATCCGGCGCGCATCCCGCGCGGGCCCGTGTCCGCCACCGCACTGCACAATGCCACTGCAATGCCGCGCGCATAGAATCGAACGCAGCGGGCGCACGCCGCGCCTGGCATCGGGAGCGATGACATGACGTCACGGGTTGCGTTGGTTACCGGGGGAACCGGCGGCATCGGCACTGCCATCTGCAAGCGCCTTGCAAAGGCCGGCCACAGGGTCGCGACCAATTACCGCAACGAAGAGAAGGCCCGCGCCTGGGAACAGGCGATGCAGGCGGAAGGCTTCGATTTCACCCTGGTCAAGGGCGACGTGTCTTCGGCCGAGGATGCCGAGGCCATGGTGCGCAGGGTCGAAGAGGCACTGGGGCCGATCGAGATCCTGGTCAACAACGCCGGCATCACCCGCGACTCCACCTTCCACAAGATGGCGCCCGAACAGTGGACCGACGTCATCACCACCAACCTCAACGCCTGCTACAACGTCACCCGCCCGGTGATTGAAGGTATGCGCGAGCGCAAATGGGGACGGATCGTGCAGATCAGCTCGATCAACGGCCAGAAGGGCCAGTACGGCCAGGCCAACTACGCCGCGGCCAAGGCCGGCATGCACGGCTTCACCATCTCGCTGGCGCAGGAGAACGCGAAGCTCGGCATCACGGTCAACACCGTCTCGCCCGGCTACATCGGCACCGACATGGTGATGGCGGTGCCCGAGGCGGTGCGCGAGAAGATCGTCGCCCAGATCCCGACCGGCCGCCTGGGCAAGCCGGATGAAATCGCCTACGCGGTGGCCTTCTTCCTGCCCGACGAGGCCGCCTGGATCACCGGTGCGAACCTCGCCGCGAACGGCGGCCAATACATGGGCTGGTAGCCCGCGCAACGCCCCGCGGGCGCCGGTTGCAAGCGCTGTTGCGCTGCGTCATGCTGCGGTGAGTCAGGGAAATCGAGCACTGCAGCATGGCCACGCGCGTCATCAAGAAGTATCCGAACCGCCGACTGTACGACACGGAAATTTCCAGCTACATCACCATCGAGGACGTGCGCCAGCTGATCGTCGACGGCGAAGACTTCGAGGTCCGCGACGCCAAGAGCGGCGACGACCTCACCCGCCAGGTGCTGCTGCAGATCATTTCCGAGCAGGAGCAGGACGGCCAGCCGATCCTGTCGACCGAACTCCTGAGCCAGATCATCCGCTTCTACGGCGACTCCCTGCAGGGCTTCATGGGCTCCTACCTGGAGCGCTCGATGCATACCTTCCTCGAGCAGCAACAGCAGTTCCGCCAGCAAATGGGCGGCATGCTCGGCCAGACCCCCTGGTCGATGATGAGCGGGATCACCGAACGCAACATGGCCATGTGGCAGGAGTTCCAGCGCAACCTGGCTGCCGGCGCCAAGCCTGCTGAAAAGCCGCGCGAGCCGGCCACCGGCACCAGGCGCAAGTAAGTCTCCAACGCGATCGCGGCCGTCGCCGCTCCTGCGAAGGCAATCGCCCGGCTAGCTGCGCGTGGCGGGTGGCGCCTCCGCGCAGAAGCGCTGGCGGTACTCCATGGCCTTGGGCATCAGCGACTGCAGGTTCTCGATGCGCGTCCCCGGGTTGGGATGCGTCGACTGGAACTCCGGCGGCGCCTGGCCGCCGCTGGCCGCGCTCATGCGCTCCCACAGCGGCACCGATTCCTGCGGGTCGTAGCAGGCGGCAGCCGCCAGCATCAGGCCCACGTGGTCGGCTTCGGTCTCGTGCTTGCGCGCATACGGCAGCAGGTATCCGTAGCCCATCGCGGCCATCACCATCTGCTGCTGCTGCGGGTCCATGCCGCTCATCGCGCCCGCCATCTGCCCGACCTGCGACAGCTTCTGCTGCGCCATGCGCTGGGCGCCGTGGCGCAGCAGCGCGTGGGCGATCTCGTGGCCCATCACCACCGCCATCGCGTCTTCGTTCTGCGCCACCGGCACCAGGCCGGTGTAGACGGCCATCTTGCCGCCCGGCAGGCAGAAGGCGTTGGCCTGCTCGGACTGGATGACCTGGACATCCCATTCGAAAGTCGAGGAAAAGCCGGTCGGCTGCTGGCCGTTCTCCGCCGCCAGCGCCGCCTCGATCTCGGGCACCTTGGCGATCAGCCGGCGCGCGATCTCCTGCACCTCGCGCGCGATCGGCGTATCCGGGTCCACGGGGCGTTCCTGCGAGAGGATCTCCTCGTAGGCCTGCAGGCCCAGCGCCTTCTCGTCCTCGACCGAAAGCGAACGGTCGATCAGCACCTTCTCGCCGGTCACCGGATCGAGCGTCTGGTTGGAGAAGTAGTAGTACGCGCCGTAGCCGATGAAGGCGACGAGGATCAGGATCCTGGGATTGAAACCGCGCCGGCGGGGCCGCGCCGCCTGTTGCTGTTGCCGACGCCCGAAAGGATCCTGTCGCATGCCTGCTCCCCGCCCTGTCTTCAGAGGTCGCGCGCGACCCGGAAGCCGACGCGCGCGTTGGTGTTGTCGACCGGCGAAGGCGCGCGCCAGGAGCTGCGCGTCTGCGGCGGCGAACTGGCCCAGGCCCCGCCCCGCACCACCTGCATCCGGCAGCCCGGGTTCACCCAGGCGGTTCCGGACACCGGCGCGCGACGGTAGCTGTCGTGCCAGCAGTCGGCGACCCATTCGCTGACGTTGCCCTCAAGATCGTGCACGCCGAATGCATTCGGCGTGAAGCTCCCGACCGGCGCGGGGCCCCAGTAGCCGTCGTCGTGGTCCTTGAAGGCATTGCTCCAGCCACGGCCGCCGGGCGAGCGGTCCTTGCCACCGGTCAGGTTGCCGGCGCGCGCGGGCGGCGCACCGTCGCCCCACGGGTAGCGTCCTTCCCCGCCGGCACGCAGCGCATACTCGAATTCGGCTTCGCTTGGCAGCCGGTAGCGCTGGCCGCTGACCTCGGCCAGCCAGTCGGCATAGGCCTGGGCGTCGCGCGCGCCGACGTGGACGACCGGCAACCTGGCCTCGGCCGGCGCGCCCGCGAAGTCCGAGCGCCAGTCCACGCCGCTGCGGCGCACGAAGTTGCCGCTGCGTTCGTCGTAGGCCATCGAGAAGCCACGGCGCTCGGCGCGCGTGCGATAGCCGGTGGCGTCGACGAAGCGGCGGAACTCGCCCACGCTGACCTCGCCGAGCGAGAGTGCGAAGCCGCGATCGAAGCGCACGTAGCGCCTCGGCCGCTCGTTGTCGTCGGCATCGCCGTCGTCGTCCAGCGCACCCATGCTGAAACCGCCGTGCGGCACCACGACCATCTGCGGCCCGCGCCCGCCGCCGGCCGCGTCGGTGAAGCGCTGCCCGGGCCGATAGCTCCCGTAATGGACGGCCAGGTTGATGCGCTCGCGAAGCTCGGCGACCGCGGCGTTGCCGGGCTCGGCCAGCACCAGCATGCGCGCCAGCAGCGCGCGCGCGCGCTCGATGCCGTCGGCCTGCGGCAACGCCGCGATGCCCTCGTCGCGCAGGCGCAGGATCCAGGCACGGCGCTCGGTGTCGATGCGGGCACGGGCATCGACCACCGTGGCGGCGTCGTCGCGCACTCCGCCCGCATGCCCCAGCCAGGTGTCGGCGGCTTCGAAGTCGCCCTTGGACGCGGCCTGTTCGGCGCGGCGGAGCATGGCGCTCTCCACCGCCGCGCGGACCTGCAGCGCGCGGGGCTGGGCTTCATCGAGCGCCAGAGCCTTGCGCACGAGCGCGAGGGCGCCGCCTCCCGCTTCGCCCAGGCGCCCGGCGCGAAGCGCGTCCTCGGCGGCACGGTTGATCTCGGCCAGCTGTTCGGCGCGATCCACGCCGGCCAGGTACTCGCGCACGCCGGCGTCGGCGGGGCGCAGGCTGCGCGCCACCGCGGCGACCTCGCGCGCCCGGCGCAGCGCGTCGTCATCGTCGCCCGCGCGTGCGAGTGCCTCGCCGCCCTGGGCCAACAGCCCCTGCAGCGCGCGCCGGAGGCCGTCCGCGGCATCGGTGTTGTCCGGGTCCCGGGCCAACACCGCCTGGTACAGGGGGATGGCCGAGTCCGGGCCGGCGTCGAAGTCGGCGGCCTCCAGCGCCTGGCCCGCGCGCTCGAGTGCGTCCGGCAGCGCGGTGTCCTCATCGCCCAGATCCACCCGCGGCGCCTGCCAGGTGAGGCTCCCGGCCAGGCGGTCATCGCCGCTGATGGTCACGCTGCCGTCGCCGCGGGGCTCGCCGGCGGCGGCCCGGGCGTCGGGCGCTTCGGCCTCTTCGCGCGCGCAGCCGGCGACCAGCAGCAGCGCGAGCGCTGCGGCGATGCCGGCCCGGCGCGGCCAGGCGACGGGCGTGGGAAGCGTCTGCGGGGTAGTCACGGCCGCCAGATTACGGCAAGCGGGCCGGGCCGCGCAGCCGGCCGCCCCGCCGGCCCGTGATTGCCGGGGATGCGCGGCGGCCGGTACGCTGGCGCCGATGGAACATGACTTCACCTGGGTCTCCGAGCCCGCCGCCCTGCTCGCCCGCTTCGAAACCCGTCCGTCCCGGATCGGCCTCGACACCGAATTCATCCGCGAACGCACCTGGTGGCCGCACCTGGCGCTGGCGCAGATGGCCGTGCACGACGAGATCCTGCTGCTCGACATGCAGGCGCCCGGCATGGCGGACGCGCTGCGCGGCATCCTGCTCGATACCGGTATCACCAAGGTGATGCACAGTGCCAGCGAGGACCTGATCGCCTTCCTGCACGCCTGCAAGGCGGTGCCCGAACCGCTGTTCGACACCCAGGTGGCCGCGGCGATCGCCGGCCTCGCCGCGGGCGCCGGCTACCAGCGGCTGGTGGCCGACATCACCGGCGTGGCGCTGGGCAAGGGCGAAACCCGCTCCGACTGGACGCGCCGCCCGCTGTCCGACGCGCAGCTCGCCTATGCCGCCGACGACGTGCGCCACCTGTTCGAGCTTCACGACCATCTTCAGGGCCGGCTTGAAGCCCTGGGCCGCGAGGCCTGGCTGCGCGAGGACTGCGGGCGCATGGTCAGCAACGCCCGCGACGAAAGCCTCGAGCGCTGGCCGCACCTGCCGATCCGCGCCGCCCAGTACTTCAACCAGGCCGCGCAGCACCGCCTGCTGCGCCTGCTGCGCTGGCGCGACGCCTGGGCGCGCGAACACGACCGGCCGCGCAGCTGGGTGCTCGACAACGACCTGGCTGCCGCCATCGCCCGCGCCCAGCCCGCCGACCAGGCCGCGTTGAAGGCCCTGTTCGACCGCCATCCCAAGGCTCCGCGCAAGCTATTGGCCGAGGTCTGGACGGCGCTCGTGACGCCCTTGGCCGACGAGGATGACGCACCGCCCATCCGCACCGAGGAGCGCGACAAGCGCGCCGTGCGCCGCCTGCAGGATGCCGTGGCCTCCCGCAGCGCCGAACTCGGCCTGCCCGACGGCGTGCTGGCCTCCCGCCGCCGACTTGAGGCTCTCCTGGATGACCAGGACTGGGCCACGCTGGGCCGCTGGCGCCGCGACCAGCTGGAACCCGTGCTCGCGCCCCTGCTCGCCGATGGCGCGGGGGAATTGCCGACCGGGGATGCGCACGCGTAGAATGTTCCGTCTGATGGGGCGGTAGCTCAGCTGGGAGAGCGTCGCGTTCGCATCGCGAAGGTCAGGGGTTCGATCCCCCTCCGCTCCACCAATCAGATTCGTCACTCGCCGCAGTGATGCACACGCAAGAAGGCTGGACGGGAAACCGCTCCGGCCTTTTTGTTGGGTCTTCTCCGGACTGCGGGGCGATGGTGCGCGCTGGAGGCATTGTTGCGCTGAGGGGCAGCCGCCCCCCCGGAGCATCCCCGGGATTCCGGAAGAGCCGTTTGTTGTCCGGAGCCCGCCACCGGCACCCCACGCCTTGCGCACACACCCGCATCTTTGCCCGCCCCGGAGGCACCGTGCGAGAATTGCCGGCTGCTGCCCCCGTAGCTCAGCTGGATAGAGCGTCCCCCTCCTAAGGGGAAGGTCGTGCGTTCGAATCGCGCCGGGGGCACCACTTTTCGCCTCAAGGAGTTTCACCCATGCCCCATCCCGTCCTCACCGCCCTCGGCCTGTCCGCCACCGAATCCGGCACCTACCTCGGCAACGGCGAGTGGTCCAAGACCCGCGATGCCGGCGTGCTGGAGCCCGTGAACCCGACCGATGGCGAGGTGCTGGCGCAGGTGCATGCCTCTTCCGCCGAGGACTACGAAGTCATCGTCGAGCGCGCCCAGCGCGCGTTCAAGACCTGGCGCACCACGCCCGCGCCGCTGCGCGGCGAAGCCGTCCGCCTGTGCGCCAACGCGCTGCGCGCCAACAAGGACATGCTGGGCTCGCTGGTCGCGCTCGAGATGGGCAAGTCCAAGCCGGAAGGCGACGGCGAGGTCCAGGAGATGATCGACATCGGCGACTTCGCCGTCGGCCTCTCGCGCCAGCTCTACGGCCTCACCATGCACTCCGAGCGCCCCGGCCACCGCATGTACGAACAGTGGCAGCCGCTGGGCATCGTCGGGATCATCTCGGCGTTCAACTTCCCGGTAGCGGTCTGGGCCTGGAACGCGCTGATCGCGGCCGTCTGCGGCGACATCTCGATCTGGAAGCCTTCGGGCAAGACCCCGCTGTCGGCGATCGCCTCGATCCGCATCTGCAACGAGGCCCTGCGCGAAGGTGGCTTCCCGGACCTGTTCTTTCTGTTCAACGACACCGACAACGCGCTTGCCGAGCGCATGGTCGACGACCGACGCGTGTCGCTGATCAGCTTCACCGGCTCGACCAGGGTCGGCCGCCAGGTCGGCGAGCGCGTCGCGCGCCGCCTCGGCCGTTCGCTGCTCGAGCTCGGCGGCAACAACGCCATGATCGTCGACGAGACCGCCGACCTGAAGCTCGCGATCCCGGCGATCGTGTTCGGCGCCGTCGGCACCGCCGGCCAGCGCTGCACCAGCACCCGCCGCGCCTTCATCCACGAGTCGATCTACGACGACGTGCTGGCCAAGCTGAAGGCCGGTTACGCGCAGGTGGAAACGAAGATCGGCGACCCGACCGACCCTGCCAACCTGATGGGCCCGCTCAACAGCCAGTCGGCGATCGATGCCTTCCTGGCGGCGATCGAACAGGCCAAGGCCGCCGGCGGCACGGTCGAGAGCGGCGGCACCGCGTTCACCGACCGCAAGGGCTTCTTCGTGCGTCCGGCCATCGTCACCGGGCTGGCCCACGACGCCGAGGTGGTGCAGACCGAGACCTTCGCGCCGATCCTGTACGTCATGAAGTACTCGGAGCTCGAGGACGCGATCGCCATGCAGAACGACGTGCCGCAGGGCCTGTCCTCGGCGATCTTCACCACCAACCTCAAGCGCGCCGAGGCCTTCCTGTCGGCGGCGGGTTCGGACTGCGGCATCGCCAACGTCAACATCGGCACCTCGGGCGCCGAGATCGGCGGCGCGTTCGGCGGCGAGAAGGACACCGGCGGCGGTCGCGAGTCGGGCTCGGATGCGTGGCGCGCATACATGCGCCGCCAGACCAACACCATCAACTACTCCGACGCGCTGCCGCTGGCACAGGGCATCAAGTTCGACCTCTGAGGACCGCATGTACGGCCTGGCGCGCCCCTTCCTCTTCGCACTCGACGCGGAGCGCGCGCACGGCCTTGGCCTGTCCTCGCTCGAGGCGTTGCACCGCATGCGGGTGCAGCGCCTGCTCGGGGGCGTGCCGCGCGCGTTCCCGACCAGGGTCTTCGGCCTGAGCTTCCCCAACCCGGTCGGCCTGGCCGCCGGGCTGGACAAGAACGGCGCGCACATCGATGCACTGCTGGGGCTCGGCTTTGGATTCGTCGAAGTCGGCACGGTCACGCCGCGGCCGCAGCCGGGAAACCAGAAGCCGCGCATGTTCCGCCTGCCGAAGCACCAGGCCATCATCAACCGCCTGGGCTTCAACAATGACGGCGTCGACGCCCTTGTACGCAACGTCGGCCGCGCGCGCCACCGCGACCGGGGCCTGCTCGGCATCAACATCGGCAAGAACAAGGACACGCCCAACGAGTCGGCGCACGTCGATTACCTGCACTGCCTGGAGCGGGTGTATCCACTGGCCGACTACGTCACGGTCAACATTTCCTCGCCCAACACCGCCGGCCTGCGCGAGCTGCAGGAGGAGCAGTCGCTGCGCCACCTGGTGGGCACGCTGCGCGAGGCGCAGGAGCGGCTGGCGTCGCGCCACGGCCGCCGCGTGCCGATGCTGGTCAAGGTCGCGCCCGACCTCAGCGACGAGGACATCGACGCCGCCGCGCGCGTGCTGGGCGACCTGGGCGTGGACGGCGTGATCGCCACCAACACCACGGTGTCGCGCATCGCGGTGCAGGGCCATGCGCACGCACACCAGTCAGGCGGGCTGTCGGGCGAGCCGCTGATGAACAAGTCCACCGCGGTGCTGCGCATGCTGCGCACCCGCCTGCCCGAGGGCATCCCCCTGATCGGCGTTGGCGGCATCCTTTCCGGCGCCGACGCGGCCAAGAAGACCGCCGCCGGCGCCTCGCTGGTGCAGCTCTATACCGGCCTTGTCTACCGCGGCCCGGCGCTGATCGGCGAGTGCGTCGAAGCCATCCGCCGGCGCAAGGAAGCGCCGAGCCGCGGCAACCTCCCGAACCTGTGAGTGCCGCCGCCATCGACGCAGACCCCGCGGTGCGCTGGACGCGCGACGCCGACCTCGGCGCGCGCACCAGCTTCCGCGTGCCCGCGCGCGCGGCCTGGCTGGTCGAAGTGGCCGACGCCGATGCCCTGCCCGCGGTCCTCGCCGATTCGCGGATGGCGGACGGGTTGCTGGTGTTCGGTGGAGGCAGCAACCTGCTGTTCGCGGGCGACTTCAGCGGCGTCGCGCTGGCGCTCACCGGCGATGCGATCACGTTCGGTGCGCACGGCGACGGCGACGGCGACGGCGACGCCGTCATCGTGCGCGCCGAAGCAGGCTGCGGCTGGCACGACTTCGTGCTGCACACCCTCTCCATGGGGCTGTCCGGGCTCGAAAACCTCTCGCTGATCCCGGGCACGGTCGGCGCCGCGCCCATCCAGAACATCGGCGCCTATGGCGTCGAACTCGACCGCCACGTGCATGCGGTCGAGGCCTGGGACCGCGAACGCGGCGCAGCGGTACGCCTGGCCGCGGCCGACTGCGGCTTCGCCTATCGCGACAGCCGCTTCAAGCGCGAGCCCGGGCGCTGGGTGGTGACCGCGGTGGAGTTCATGCTGTCGCGCACGCCGCAGCTGGAGCTTGGCTACGCGGGCCTGGGCGCCGAACTCGAGGCGATGGGCATCGATGCGCCCACGCCGACCCGGGTCTCCGACGCCGTCTGCCGGATCCGCCGGCGCAAGCTTCCCGACCCGGCCCGGCTCGGCAATGCCGGCAGCTTCTTCAAGAACCCGATCGTGCCCGCAGCGCAGGCGGTTGCCCTGCTCTCCGCGCATCCCGGCCTGCCCTGCTTCGACGCCGGGACGCCCGGCCTGCGCAAGCTCTCGGCCGCCTGGCTGATCGACGCCACCGGCTGGAAGGGCCATCGCGACGGCGACGCCGGCGTCGCGCCCGGCCACGCGCTGGTACTGGTCAACCACGGCAACGCCAGCGGCGCGGAACTGCTTGCGCTCGCCCGCCGCATCGCCGCTTCGGTGCAGGCGCGTTTCGGCGTGGCGCTGGAGCCTGAACCGCGCATCATCGGCGCGCACTGGTGAGCGCAGCGGCGGCGGTCCCGCAGGCCCGCGCGGCGCTGCTGATGCTCGGAAGCACCAGCTTTTTCGCCGCGATGGCGGTCACCATCCGCCTCGCCTCGGCGGATCTTTCCACCTACCAGATCGCGTTCTTCCGCAACTTCTTCGGCCTGCTGTTCCTGCTGCCCTTCCTGTTCCATGGCCGCTGGCACCTGCCGCGCACCGCCCAGCTGCCGCGCTACGTGCTGCGATGTGCGATCGGCGTCGGGTCGATGCTCTGCGGCTTCTGGGCGCTGGGCCACCTGCCGATGGCGCAGGCTGTGGCGCTGTCCTATGCCACGCCGCTGTTCGCGACGGTGGCGGCGGTGTTCATCCTTGGCGAAGTCGTGCGCATGCGCCGCTGGTCGGCGGTGCTGATCGGCCTGGTGGGCGTGCTGGTGATCGTGCGCCCGGGCAGCACCGACTTCAGTCTCGGCACACTGGTGGCCCTGAGCGGCGCCGTACTCGCGGCGCTGGTCGCAATCCAGATCAAGCAGCTCTCGCGCGTGGACGCCGCGGACACGATTGTCTTCTACACCTACGTGTTCTGGGTGCCGATGTCGCTGGTGCCGGCGCTGTTCGCTTGGGAGTGGCCGCAGGGCATCACCTGGCTGTGGCTGTTGCTGCTGGGCGCCTTCGGGACCGGCGGCCAGCTGCTGTGGACGCGCGCGCTGAAGATTGGCGAGGTCTCTGCGCTGCAGCCGATCAGCTTCGTCCAGCTGCCGCTGGTGGCACTGGCGGCGTGGCTGCTGTTCGGCGAAGAGCCCACGCGATGGACCCTGCTCGGCGCCGGCATCATCCTGGCCGCCAACATCTACATCGCGCACCGCGAAGTGCAGCTTGCCCGGCGGGCGGCAACCAACGCGCCCGCCGAAGCGGCGAAGCCGGGCGAATAGCGGGATCGCGGCTAGCCAAGCGCAGCCTCAACCGCGCCGGCCAACCGTAGCGCTACCGCCCACCCGCGTCATCGCGCAGATTGTCGGCCAGCTCACGCAGCGGCGGCGCCAGGCTGTCCGGTTCGGCCGCAAGCAGCGGCGCGACCAGATCGGCCCACACCGCCTCCGAGTCGGCATTGCGCCCCGCGCCCGCCAGCGCATCGGACAGCTGCACCGCGGTCTCGACCGTCAGCCGATGGTCCTCACCGGCCACGTCGCGGCGGATGGCCAGCAGCCCGGCGAAGGCGGTGGCGGCGGCGGCATGGTCGCCAAGCTCCTCCAACGCCTCGGCGTGGATCTGCATGGCGGCATGCAGCTGCGGATGGCGCCGGCCGAGCACTTCGGCAGCGGGCGGCAGCAGCTGCGTGATGCGGGCCAGCGAGTCTTCCGGGCGCCCCGACTGCAGCAGGGTCCCGGCGCGGTTGATGGCGATGAACAGCGTGTCGGGATGGGTCGGCCCCAGCAGCTTCGTGCGCGCCTCCAGCACCTCGGCCTGCATCGCCAGCGCGGCCTCGTAGTCACCGGCGCGTGCGTACGTGGTGGACCGGTTCAACTTCGCGCGCAGGGTGGCGCGGTCGGCCCTGCCGAGCACGCGCTCCATCGCTTCGACCACATCGGAACCGGTCTCCAGCGATTCTTCCAGCTCGCCCGCATCGCTCAGGAACGACACCAGGTTGCTGCGCGAGGACAGCGTGGCGGGATGCTCGGCACCCAGTCGGCGGCTGCGCAGGGCCACGACCTCGCGCTGGAGCGTGATCGCCCCCTGGACGTTGCCGGTCAGCACCAGCATCGGACCCATGTTGTGCAGTGCATTGATCGTTTCCGACCCATCGCGCCCGAATTCGCGCTCGTGGATGGCGACCAGTCGTTCCATCGACACCAGGCCGGCAGCAGGATCGCCCATGCGCGTCTGAAGGATCGCCAGGCTGTTGAGGATCGACGTGGCTTCCGCGCCCTCGTCGCCCTGGGCGGCAGCGGCGCGTGCGTGGAGCGCCTGCAGCCGACGCAAAGATTCGGGACGGTCGCCGATCGAGGCAAGGATGTCGGCATCGGTATGCTCCATCCGCAGCCGCAGCGGGCCATCGGCAGGCAGCCCACCGGCGTGGATAAAGGCCGCGTCGATGGCCTCGCGGGCCGCTTCGGGATCGCCGCCAAGGAGCAACATCTCGGCCTGCTCGCGGCGCGCGTCCAGTGCACCCGGATCCCCGGGCCCGAGCTCACGCGAACGGATCGCCGCGGCCCTCGCGTAGCCCTGCGCCGCGGCCGCGTGCAGTCCCAGCGCGGCGCGCACGGCCGCGACCGATTCGCCCAGGTCGGCGTCAAGCAGCGGCTGGGTGGCGAAGTCGCGCGCAATGGCCGCTTCCGCCCGCAGCAGGATATTGCCGTCGACCAGGCTGCGGGCGAGATCGGGCGTGCTGGCGTGGAACAGGACTTCGTCAAGCGCCGCGGCCGCCTCCGGCCCCGCTCTGTCGAGCTGCGCGCGCAGGCCCGCGGCCAGCCCGCTGCCCATGGCCTCGACGTCAATGTCCTCGAGCATCGACTGCTGGAACGCCGCCACCGTCTCCAACTGCGCGCTGCGCTGTTCGGCGATCGCGCGCTGCGCGCGGGCCTGCATCAGGCCGTGCACCGACATCGCCAGGCCGCCCAGCAGGGCGACCACCGCCACCGACGCCGCAAGCACGGCGGCGCGGTGCCGGCGCATGAACTTCACTGCGGTGTAGCGTCGCGACGCGGGCACCGCCGACAGCGCGCGGCCTGCCAGGAACAGGCGCAGGTCGTCGGCCAGCGCCGCGGCCGACGGATAGCGGTCGGCGCGGTCATGGGCCATCGCGCGGGCGACCACCCAGTCGAGCTCGTGGCGCAGCACCCGCCGCATCCGCGGCACGTTCATGCCCTGCGCACGGGCCAGCCGCTCTCCTTCGCCCGGCGGCAGCGTGGCCAGGTGCCGGGACGGCAGTCGCAGCGTGCGCGTGGTGCCCGCGATGCTCTCGCCGGCAACGGCAGGGCGCTGCCCCGTGAGCAGTTCGAACAGCACCACGCCAAGGGAGTAGACATCGCTGCGGGTGTCGACCAGCGCCTGGTCGCCAAGGGCCTGTTCCGGACTCATGTACTGCGGCGTTCCCGCGACCTCCCGATGGCCACCGGACGAATCGCGAGCGACCGCGGTGGCCGCGGTGGCGATGCCGAAATCGATGATTTTCGGCAGCGCGCGGCCGTCGACTTCGTCCACCAGCAGGTTCCCGGGCTTGAGGTCGCGATGCACCACGCCCTTCTGGTGGGCGTGCTGGACGCCCTCGCAGACACCCACCAGCAGCCGCAGCCGCGCTTCAAGCGGCAGCGCATTCGCCTCGCAATACGCGGTCAGCGGACTGCCGGCAATGAACTCCATCGCGAAATAGGGCTGGCCATCGGGGGTGGTGTCGGCGTCGAAGACCTGGGCGATCGCGGGATGCCGCATCTGCGCCAGCAGCTGGCGCTCCACTTCGAAGTACGCCAGGTGCCGCGCCTCCAGGCGCCTGCCGCGCATCAGCTTGAGCGCGACCGTACGCCGCACCGGCTCAAGCTGCTCCGCGCGGTAGACCTCGCCCATGCCACCGCGGCCAAGGAGTTCGACGATGCGATAGCGCCCCAGGCGCACCCCCGCGGCCAGCGTGGCACCATCGCCCGTTCCGGCCGCGCCGGTGCGCGTAGCCAGAAGCTCGGTGCGATCAGGATCGTCGCCAGCGTGGATCATGCATCCCCCTTGCGGCTCTATCCTAGCGCGCACTCCAACTCCGGTACGGAGCGGGATACACTTTCCGGTTGAGACCAGCGGGGCGCCATCATGGCGGACGAAACCACTCAGCGCACGATGCTGAGCGCAGGGCCTGCCCGCCCCGCGCCGCGATCGGCATGCCTGGTGGTGATCCACGGCGAAGCCCTCGGGCGCCGCGTCGACATCGAGGACAGCGCCGTCCTCATCGGCCGCTCGCAGGACGCCGACCTCTGCATCGCCCACAAGAGCGTTTCGCGCGAGCACTGTTCAGTGTGGCGCGACGGCAACGACTACCGGATCCGGGACCTGGGCGCGACCAATGCCGTGCGCGTCAACGACGCGCGCATTGCCGAACACGTCCTGTGCGACGGCGACCACGTCACCATCGGCGAGAGCATCCTCAAGTTCATCAGCCAGACCAGCGTCGAGGCCCGCTACCACGAAGAGATCTACCAGCTCGCCACCCATGACGCGCTGAGCGACCTCTACAACCGCCGCCACTTCTGCGAACTCGCCGACAAGGAGATCGCACGCGCCGCGCGCCACGGGCGTGCCCTGGCGCTGTGCCTGATCGACGTCGACCTGTTCAAGCCGATCAACGACCGCCATGGCCACATCGCCGGCGATGCGGTCCTGCGCCGGCTGGCCGCGGTGATCCGCAGCCACGTGCGTGATGACGACATCGCCGCGCGGGTGGGCGGCGAAGAGTTCTCGGTCCTGCTGTGCGAATGCGAGGCCGATGCCGCGCTGGCGTTCGCCGAGCGGCTGCGCGCGGCCGTCGAGGCCACCGGGTTCGACATCGGCGGCGAGCCGCACCGGATCACGATCAGCATCGGCATCGCAACGCTTGCGCCGGGGCGCGCCAGCCGCAGCAGCCTGATGGCCGCCGCCGACGCCGCGCTTTACCGCGCCAAGGACGATGGCCGGAACCTGGTCCGGATCGGGAACTGACTCAGGCGGAGGTGGGCGCGCCGTAGCGGCGGTCGACGTACGCGTCGATCAGGTCCACGAATTCATGGGCGATGTTGTCGCCGCGCAGCGTCACCGACTTCTCGCCGTCGATGAACACCGGCGCCGCCGGCGCCTCGCCGGTGCCGGGAAGCGAGATGCCGATATCGGCGTGGCGCGACTCTCCCGGGCCGTTGACGATGCAGCCCATCACCGCCAGCGTCAGGTGCTCGGCACCCGGGTGGGTGACCTTCCACTCCGGCATCTTCGCGCGCACGTGCTCCTGCACGACCTTGGCCAGCTCCTGGAAGAACTCGCTGGTGGTGCGTCCACAGCCCGGGCACGCGGTGACCATCGGCGTGAACGCGCGCAGGCCCATGGTCTGCAGCAGCTCCTGCGCCACGATCACTTCCTGGGTGCGCGACGCGCCGGGCTCGGGCGTGAGCGAGATGCGGATGGTGTCGCCGATGCCTTCCTGCATCAGCACCGCCAGCGCCGCGCTGGACGCGACGATGCCCTTGCTGCCGATGCCGGCCTCGGTGAGGCCGAGATGCAGGGCGAAATCGCTGCGCATCGCCAGGTCGCGGTACACCGCCACCAGCTCCTGCACGCCGCTGACCTTGGCCGAGAGGATGATCCGGTCGCGCGCCAGGCCAAGCTCCACCGCGCGCTCCGCGGAATCGATCGCCGAACGGATCAGCGCCTCGCGCAGCACGCGGCCGGCGTCGCGCGGCTCGGCAAGCGCGGCGTTCTCGTCCATCAGCGCGGTCGCCAGCGACTGGTCCAGCGAGCCCCAGTTGGCACCGATGCGCACCGGCTTGCCATACCGCATCGCGAACTCGATCAGCTGCGCGAACTGGAGGTCCTTCTTCCGTCCGAAGCCCACGTTGCCCGGATTGATGCGGTACTTGGCCAGCGCCTCGGCGCAGGCGGGCTCGCCGCTCAGCAACTGGTGCCCGTTGTAGTGGAAGTCGCCGATGATCGGCACTTCGATGCCCATCATCGCCAGCCTGTCGACGATGCGGGGTATCGCCGCGGCCGATTCCGGGTTGTTCACCGTCACCCGCACCAGTTCCGAGCCGGCGCGCCAGAGGTCGGCCACCTGCTTCACGGTCGATGCCACATCGGCGGTGTCGGTATTGGTCATCGACTGCACCACCACCGGCGCATCGCCGCCGACGGCGACCCTTCCGACCAGCACCTGGCGGGTGGCGCGGCGCGGCGAGGGGCCGAAAGCCCATTGCTGGAGGGTCTGGGAGGTGCCGGCGTGTGCGGTGCTGGGAATGGCGTTCATCGTTCCATTTTAGTCCCTGGCGCCACAGTTGTTCCGCCTGGCGTCGTCCCCAGTTCAGGACTACGCCTTCGGAGGATCCCCATGCCAACGTCCACTGCCCATATCGCCACCGCGGATGGCAGCCGCCTGATCAAGCGCCTGTGCACCCACTGGGCGCACAAGCTTGAAGTCGAGTTCGACGATACCAGCGCCCGCGTGGCCTTCGACGCCGACACGGGCACCAGGCTCACCGCCACGCCCGACGCCCTCCAGGCCCGCGTCACCGCGCCAGACGTGGCCAGGCTGGAGCAGTACCAGGGCGTCGTCGCCTCGCATCTCGAACGCATGGCGCGCGGCGAGACCCTGGAAATCACCTGGCAGTTGGACAGCGATCGCGCCTGAGGCGTATTGCCGCACTGCCTGGCTGGCGGACCCCGGTATCCTGACCGGCATGCCGACCCCGCCCAACGACAACGTCCTCAGCCCCACCCAGCTCAACGCACTCGCGCGCAGCCTGCTGGAAGACGCCTTCCCCGTGGTACTGGTGGAAGGCGAACTCGGCAACGTCTCGCGCCCGGCGTCCGGGCACATGTACTTCACCCTCAAGGACGCCCGCGCACAGGTGCGCTGCGCCCTGTTCAAGCCCAAGAGCCAGTGGCTGAAATTCCAGCCACGCGACGGACTCAAAGTGCTGGCCCGCGGTCGCCTGACCCTGTACGAAGCACGCGGCGACTACCAGCTGATCCTCGACTCCCTCGAGGAAGCCGGTGAAGGCGCCCTGCGCCGCGCGTTCGAAGATCTGAAAGCCCGTCTGCAGGCCGAAGGCCTGTTCGATGACGCCCGCAAGCGCCTGCTGCCGGCGTACCCGCGGCGGCTGGGCATCATCACCTCGCCGTCGGGCGCGGCCGTGCGCGACGTGCTGAGCGTGCTGGGGCGCCGCTTTCCCCTGGTCGAAGTCGATGTGCTTCCGGTGCCGGTGCAGGGCGATACGGCGGCGACGCAGATCCGCGGCATGCTCGAGCGCGCCGGGGCGAGCGGCCGCTACGACGTGCTGGTGCTGGCGCGCGGCGGCGGCTCGCTGGAGGACCTGTGGGCGTTCAACGACGAAGCCCTGGCGCGCGCGATCGCCGCCTCGCCCGTGCCGGTGGTCTCGGCCGTCGGCCATGAAACCGACTTCAGCCTCGCCGACTTCGCAGCCGACCTGCGCGCGCCCACGCCCTCGGTGGCGGCGGAGCTGCTGGTGCCCAACGCGGTCGACGTCGGGACCCGCGTGCGCGGCCTGCAGCAGCGCCTCGAAGCACTGCACCTGCAACGCATGCGCGACCGGATGCAGCGCGCCGATCGTGCCTCCCTGCGACTTCAGGCGCTGCGGCCGCAGGCGCGGCTGCAGGCCCTGGGCGAACGCCAGCGGCAGGCGCTGCGCCGGCTGCAACTGGCCTGGCAGACCCGCGAGGGCGGGCTGCGCGCGCGGCTGCGCCATGCCGACGCGGTGCTGCGTGCAACCCGGCCCGACCGGCGGCTCGCCATGCTCCGCGAGCGCCTCGCCATGCTGGCACCCCGCCCGCAGGCCGCCGTGGCGCGCATGCTGCAGGGCGATGCGCAGCGGCTCCGCGACCTGGCGCGTTCGCTGGAAGCGGTCAGCCCGCTGGCCACTGTTGCGCGCGGCTACGCCATCCTCCAGCACGACGATGGCCGCCTGGTGCGTAACACGGGCGATGCCGCGCCCGGCGACAGGTTGAGCGCGCGCGTGGGCGACGGCCAGCTGCGCGTGCGCGTGGAAGGCGACGACGACCTGTCCTGAGCGCGACAGCCGGCGCATGCTCGCTTCGCGCTAACGGCGCGCTCGCCATACTCCCTGTTCCCGCTGCAGTCGAAGGAGACAGGGCCCATGGCCAAGGCATCCGACCTGCTGGTCGCGGCCCTCGAGGCCGAAGGCGTGGACTACGTATTCGGCATCCCGGGCGAGGAAAACCTCGACCTGCTCGAATCGCTGCGCAAGTCGCGCATCCGCCTGGTGCTGACCCGCCACGAACAGGCCGCCGGCTTCATGGCCGCGACCTGTGGCCGGCTGACCGGACAGGCCGGGGTCTGCCTGAGCACGCTCGGCCCCGGGGCCACCAACCTGGTCACCGCCGCGGCCTATGCACAGCTGGGTGCGATGCCGATGCTGATGATCACCGGCCAGAAGCCGATCCGCAGCAGCCGCCAGGGCCATTTCCAGATCATCGACATGGTCGACACCCTGCAGCCACTGACCAAGTACACGCGCCAGCTGGTGTCCGCCGACAGCATCCCGGCGCACGTGCGCGAGGCCTTCCGGCGCGCCGAGGAGGAGCGCCCCGGCGCCACCCACCTCGAGCTGCCGCAGGACGTTGCCGGCGACCCGACCGACGCGGTTCCGATCGCCAGGTCGTACTCGCGCCGGCCGGTGGCCGAGCACAAGGCGATCGCGCACGCCGCTGAAGCCATCCGCGCCGCCCGCCATCCGCTGCTGATGATCGGCGCCGGTGCGAACCGCAAGACCACCGCGCGCGCGCTGCGCACCTTTGTCGACAGACTCGGCATCCCCTTCTTCAGCACCCAGATGGGCAAGGGCGTGCTGGATGAAACCGACCCGCTGTGGATCGGCACCGCGGCGCTGTCCGACCACGACTACGTGCACCGCGCGATCGACGCCGCCGACTGCATCGTCAACGTCGGCCATGACGTCATCGAGAAGCCGCCGTTCTTCATGCGCGAGGGCCGGCGCACGGTGATCCACGTCAACTACGAAGGCGCCGCGGTCGATGCCGTGTACTTCCCGCAGGTCGAGGTGGTCGGCGACATCGCCGATGCGGTCTGGCGCCTGTCCGAGGCCATCGAGCCGCAGGCGCACTGGGACTTCGCCTTCTTCGACCGCGTGCGCGCGGCGCTGTGCGAACAGCTGAAGGAGCGAAGCGGCGACGCGCGCTTCCCCATGGCCAGCCAGCGCATCGTCGCCGACCTGGCGCGGGCGCTCGGCCCCGACGACATCACCTGCCTCGACAACGGCCTCTACAAGCTCTGGTTCGCGCGCAACCACCGCTGCCGGCGGCCGAACACGCTGCTGCTCGACAACGCGCTGGCCACCATGGGCGCCGGCCTGCCGTCGGCGATCGCCGCGGCCATCGTGCATCCCGGGCGCAAGGTGGTGGCGGTGTGCGGCGACGGCGGCTTCATGATGAACTCTCAGGAGATGGAGACCGCGGTGCGCCTTGGACTGGACCTGGTGGTGCTGGTGCTGCGCGACAACGCCTACGGCATGATCAAGTGGAAGCAGGCGCACGAGGACTATCCCAACTTCGGCATGGACCTCGGCAATCCCGATTTCGTGGAATACGCCGGGAGCTACGGTGCGCGCGGGCATCGCCCCGCGTCGGCCGATGAGTTCATGCCGCTGCTGCGGAAGGCGCTGGACAGTCCCGGCATCGACCTGATCGACGTGCCGATCGATTACGGCGACGACGACTGGCTGTTGAACGAGGAGATCCCGCGGCTCAGCGCCGCGGTGGAATAGCCACCTGCATACGGATTCGAGGAGGACAGCGACCATGCCCAGGCAGAAGAAGGCGAACGCGGGACGCGCGGCAGCCGGTGCGAGCGGTACGCCGGGAAAGACCGGCAAGACCGGCAAATCGGGGACGGCTGCCAAGGCCGGACGGTCCGACACACCCGGCACATCCGGCAAGCCGGGTGCGCTGGCCGCCAGCTACCCCTACTACCTGGCCAACCGGCCGGTCGCGGCCAACACCGACCTGGACGTGCTGGACAAATACAGCGGCAAGGTCGCCGCGCGGGTCGCATTCGCCGATGCCGGCGCCGTGCGCAAGGCGATCGTGGCCGCGCACAAGGCCCGGCCGGCAATGGCCGCGTTCCCGCCGGATGCGCGCCGCGACGTGCTCGAACATTGCGTCCGCCGCTTCGGCGAACGTTCGGAAGAGCTGGCGCTGGCGCTGTGCATCGAGGCCGGCAAGCCGATCAGCGACGCCCGCGGCGAGGTCGAACGCCTGGTCGACACCTTCCGCATCGCGGCCGGCGAAGCCACGCGCATCGGCGGCGAGGTGATCGAGCTGCAGCTGTCCCAGCGCACCCGAGGCTACCGCGGCATGGTCAAGCGCGTGCCGATCGGCGCCTGCAGCTTGATCACGCCGTTCAACTTCCCGCTCAACCTGGTCGCGCACAAGGTCGCGCCGGCGATCGCGGCCGGCTGTCCCTTCGTGCTGAAGCCGGCGGCGAAGACGCCGATCGGCGCGCTGATCATCGCCGAGGTACTGGCCGAGACGGATCTCCCCAGGGGCGCGTTCTCGGTCCTGCCCTGCAGCAACGACGACGCGGCGCAGCTGGTGGAAGACGAGCGCATCGCCCTGCTGAGCTTTACCGGCGGCCTGGTGGGCTGGGAGCTGAAGGCGAACGCGGGCAAGAAGAAGGTCACGCTGGAGCTCGGCGGCAACGCCGCCTGCATCGTCGATGCCGACCCCGGCGTCGACCTCGACCACGTGGTCGAGCGCCTGGTCTCCGGCGCCTACTACCAGTCGGGCCAGAGCTGCATCAGCGTGCAGCGCATCATCGCCCACGCCGACGTCTACCCCGCCCTCCGCCGCAAGCTCAAGGCCGCGGTCGGGAAACTGCGCAGCGGCGACCCGCGCGACGAAAGCACCTTCGTCGGCCCGATGATCGACGAGTCCGCGGCAAAGCGCGTCGAGCAGTGGATCGGCGACGCGCGCAAGGCGGGGGCCAAGCTGCTCGCCGGCGGCGAACGCAAGGGCAACATGCACCCGGCGGCCTTGCTGGAAGGCGTGCCGCGCGACGCCGACCTGTACCGCAAGGAGGCGTTCGGGCCGGTGGCATGCATGGAGTCGTTCGACGATTTCGACGACGCCCTGGCGCGCGCCAACGACAGCGACTTCGGCCTGCAGGCCGGCGTGTTCACCGCAAGCCTTGCCCACGCCATGCGCGCCTGGGACCGGCTTGAGGTCGGCGGCGTGGTGGTCGGCGACATCCCCAGCTTTCGCGTCGACAACATGCCCTACGGCGGCGTCCGCGACTCCGGCCTCGGCCGTGAGGGCATCAAGAGCGCCATCGAAGACATGACCGAGCCGCGCCTGCTCGTCATCCGGGACAACCCCGCCCACCTGTAGGCCTCCGCGCGGAAAACCCCAAGTGCGCTCTTCGCGCGTTGTCGCTCCTGCCCAACGACGGAGCCCGCAATGAACCGCATCGCCACCATCGCCGCACTCGCGGCCAGCCTGCTGCTCGCCGCCTGCCAGACCCCGCAGTCCACTGCGGACAAGGCCGGCGGGGGCGCGCCCGATCCATCGACGCCGCACGGCCCGATGCATGCACCGCCGGCGTCGCCCTCCCCGGCGGCCCTGGAAGCCAGCGCCATGGCCGTGAAGGCCGGACGCGCCGACGCGGCTCGGGCACGCACGCTCCACGCGGCCTCGCCGTTCGGTCCCGGCCACCACCCCATGCCGCCGCCGCGCGCGTGGCCGGCGGATCCCGCCAACACCGAGGAATACGCGGAGGTCGAGGACAACCCCGTGCGCCGCGCCTCCGAACATCCGGTCTCGACCTTCTCCGTCGACGTCGACACCGGCAGCTACAGCAATGTGCGCCGCATGCTGCGCATGGGCGTGCGCCCGCCACCTGACGCGGTGCGCGCGGAGGAGTTCATCAACTACTTCAGCCATGGCCACCCCGCACCGGCCACGCGCGAGGTGCCGTTCCGGGTCACCACCGAGATCGCGCCCGCGCCCTGGAACCCGAAGCGCCACCTGCTGATGGTCGGCATCAAGGGCTATGACGTGGCGAAGGCCGAGCTGCCGCCGGCCAACCTGGTGTTCCTGGTCGACACATCGGGCTCGATGCATTCGCCCGACAAGCTGCCGCTGCTGCGCCAGGCCTTTGCCGCGCTCACCGACCAGCTGCGTGCGCAGGACAAGGTTTCGATAGTGGCTTATGCCGGCTCCGCAGGCCTCGTGCTGCCGCCGACGTCCGGCGACCGCAAGGGCGAGATCCTGGCCGCGCTCGAGCGCCTACAGGCCGGCGGCAGCACCAATGGCGGCGCCGGCATCACGCTGGCCTACGCCATGGCGCGCCAGGGCCATGTCGAAGGCGGCGCCAACCGCGTGATCCTGGCCACCGACGGCGACTTCAACGTCGGCACCATCGAGCGCGGAACGCTCGAAGCCCTGGTCGCCGACCAGCGCAAGTCCGGCATCGCCCTGACCACGCTCGGCTTCGGCACCGGCAACTACAACGACGCCATGGCCGAGCGCCTGGCCGACGCCGGCGACGGCAACCATGCCTACATCGACACCCTGCTGGAGGCGCGCAAGGTACTGGTGGAAGAGATGTCCTCGACGCTGCTGACCATCGCCCGCGACGTCAAGGTGCAGGTCGAGTTCAACCCGGCGGTCGTGGCCGAGTACCGGCTGGTCGGTTATGCCAACCGCATGTTGCGCGAAGAGGACTTCGCCAACGACCGCGTCGACGCCGGCGACATCGGTGCCGGGCACGAGGTCACCGCGCTGTACGAGATCGCGCTGGCCGGCTCCGGCGCCGAACGCCTGCCGGCGCTGCGCTACGGCGCAGGCGACTCGCAGGCTCCGACGCGCACGAGCGAACTGGGCCACCTGCGCCTGCGCTACAAGCAGCCCGACAGCGACACGAGCCGCCTGATCGAAGTGCCGCTGCGCCGCGCGGACATCCGCGACCAGGCCGGCCCGACGCTGCGCTTCGCCGCCACCGTCGCCGCTTTCGCCGACGCCCTCCGCGGCGGCCACGACCTCGACGGCTGGGACTGGGATGCGATCTCCGCCAGCGCGCGCGAAAATCGCGGCGCCGACCGCTGGGGCCTGCGCGCGGAGTTCGCCGAACTGGTCGAGGCCGGACGCGCGGTCACCCGCGACGGTGGCCGCGAACATGGTCGCGACGACGGCGGCGACCGCGACGGTGGCCGCGACAGCCGCGGTCACACCGGCGGCTGAGCGATGCCCGCGCCCTGCGTCCGCTCAGGCCGCGCCGCGGCTCTCGGCGGCGGGCGCGGGCCTCGGCCGCCCGAACAGGAAACCCTGGCCCATGGTGCAGCCGAGCTGGCGCAGGATCGTCGCCTGCGCTTCGGTCTCCACGCCTTCGCCGATGGTGTCGATGCCCAGCGTGCTGGCCAGGGCCAGGATCGCGCGCACCAGCGCCAGGCTCTCGGGATGCAGGGCGTCGTCCAGGCCGGCGACGAAGCTCTGGTCGATCTTCAGCGCGTGGATCGGGAACCGGTGCAGGTAGGACAGCGCCGAGAAGCCCGTGCCGAAGTCGTCCAGCAGGGCCAGGATGCCGCGCGCGCGCAGGGTCTTGAGCATGCGCAGCGCGCGCGGTGCGTCGTCCAGCAGCGCCACCTCGGTGATCTCGATGCGCAGCCGCGCAGGCTCGGCGCCGCTGTCCTCAAGCATCTGCAGCAGCCGCTCGGCGAAGTTGTCGGAGTGGAAGTGCCGCGGCGAAACGTTGATCGACACATAGCCATCGCGGTGCCGCGCCATCCACGCGAAGGCGCGCCGGTACACCAGCCAGTCGACCTGCTCGATCAGGCCGCTGTCCTCGCCCACGCCGATGAAGTCGCCGGGCGACAGCGCTCCGTGAACCTCGTGGTTCCAGCGCAGCAGCGCCTCGTGGCCGACCACCTTGCCGGTGGCCAGGTCGATGATCGGCTGGAACCAGGGCTCGAAGGCATCGGCAAGGATCGCGCGCCTGAGGTCGGCCTCGAGATCGAGCAGGCGCGTGGCCTCGGCGCGCATCTCCTCGTCGAACAGCTCGCTGCGGTCGCGCCCGCGGGCTTTCGCGCGGTACATCGCGGCGTCGGCGTCGCGCAGCAGGTCCTCGCCGTGTTGGTAGCGCGGCTGCCACATCGCGATGCCCACCGAGGCCGAGGGGAACAGTTCGCGGCCGGCGACCCACATCGGCTTGCCCAGCTCGGCGAGGATCCGCGCCGCCACGGCCTCCGCCACCGATTCGTCGCTCGCATGCGCGAGCATGACCGCGAACTCGTCGCCGCCAAGGCGCGCGACCACGTCGTCTTCGCGCAGCATCCGCGCGATCCGGCGCCCTGCTTCGACCAGCATATCGTCGCCGGCGGCGTGGCCGACGCTGTCGTTGACCAGCTTGAAGCGGTCCAGGTCGAGGAACAGCACCGCGAACGGCCCGCGCTCGCGCGTCCGGGTTTCGGCGATGGCGGCGTCGAGGCGGTCGAGCAGGTGGATGCGGTTGGGCAGCCCGGTGAGGTGGTCGTGGCGCGCCTGGTGGATCAGGCGTTCTTCGGCGCGCATGCGTTCGGACACCTGGGCCCGCAGCTCGCGGTTGGTGTCCTCCAGCTCGCGCGTGCGCGCGTCGACCCGGTGCTCCAGCTCGGCGTGGGCCGCCCTCAGGTAGTCCTGCGACCGCTTGCGCGCCAGCGCGCCGCCGATGTGGTGGGCCACGAAGGTCAGGAGTTTCTGGTCCTGCACCGTGAAGGCGATGTCCCGCGAATAGCTCTGCACCGCGATCACACCCACCGCCATGCCGTCGCGCAGCAGCGGCACCCCCAGCCAGCAATGCGCCAGCGTGCCGTGGTGGCGCAGCTCGCCGGAGGATTCCAGGCGCGTGATGACCTCGCGGTCGGCGAGCAGCGCGCGTCCGCTGTTGATCACGTACTCGCTCAGGCCGTGGATCATCCGCCGTGGCTGGCGCACGATGTCGCGCTCGTCCACCGAGTACGGGAATTCGATGTGCCCGCCGTCGCCGGACACCATGGCGATGTAGAAGTTGCGCGCGTACAGCAGCTCGCCGACCACCGCGTGCAGGTCACCGTAGAAGCCTTCCACGCTCTCGGCGGTGAACGAAAGCTCGCTGATCCGGAACAGCGCGCGCTGCAGGCGCTCGGCGCGCTGGCGCTCGATGATCTCCGCCTGCAGCACCTGGTTGGCCTGCTGCAGTTCGCGCGTGCGCGCATCCACCCGGCGTTCCAGCTCGGCCTGGGCGTGCTTGCGGTCGAGCGCGGTCAGGATGTGCTGGGCCACGAACTCCAGCAGTGCGCGGTCCTCGTCGGTGTAGCAGTCCGGCTGGTCGTAGCTCTGGACCACGATCGCGCCGCTGACCCGGCCCTCGCGACGCAGGGGCACGCCCAGCCAGTCCGCGGCCTCGGGGCCGTGGGCCAGGTCGGCGTCGACGGCCAGCTGCCGGCGGATCGCCCCGGTCGACCCGCGCAGCGGATGCCCGTGGCGGAGAAGGGCCACGGTCAGGCTGGTGGGCATCGTCGCGACCGGCGTCTCGATGGCGGGATCGGCGAGCCAGGGGTCCAGCCGGTCGGCGAAATACAGAAAGCGCATGGTGTCGCGCACGTCGTCATACAGGACGATGTAGAAGTTCGCCGCCGACATCAGGCCGCCCACGATGCCGTGGATGCGCTTGAGCACCTCCGCCATCTCCAGGCCCGAGCCGGCCAGGTCGGCGATCTCGTACAGGCTCTGCTGCAGCCGCTCCGACTTGCGCAGCGATTCGATCCGGCTTTCCGCCTGCGCCGAAGCGATGGTGGCCGAGACCAGGCGCCGCGCCAGGGCGCGCCACGCATCGCGCGACGAGGGCGTCAGCGGCTCCGGAAGCCGCGCCGCGATGGCGACCCGGGCCTCGCCCTCGTTCCAGCATTCATCGATCACCGCGCCCTTGCGCCTGTCCACGGCGCACTTGCCGGTCACGAGCCGGGCGGCGTGCCTGCGCAACTCGCCGGTGACGCCCTCGACCTCGGAGGAACCGGTCCCCAGCCGCTCGTCCTCCCAGCACACCACCACGCCGGAGCCGGTGGGCAGCGACTGGGCAAGCATGTCCGCGAGCCCTGCGAGGTCGACCTCGCGGGTTGGCGATGTGACCGCTATGTCCTGCACGACCTGCACTCGCAACGCCCTCTTCTCCGGTCCGGCACCATGGGGAAAACGGCGTATGCGCCAAGCGACGGCAGGGCCGCGCGCGCGCCCCCTGCAGCCACGGCCGCCATCATGCCCGCTGGGCCGGCCGCGCGCACGGACTTCCCGCCTTGCCGCCCAGGGCTTAACCTCGTGGCGATGGACACCTCACGGGGACATGATCCGGAAGATGCCATCGGCGCGGCCGATGACGACGCGCTGATGCTCGCCTGGGCCAGGGGCGACGTGGGCGCGTTCGAGGCACTGTATGCGCGCCACCGTGAACGCCTGTACCGCTTCCTGCTGCGCCAGCTGCGCGACCCGGGCCTGGCGGACGAGGTCTTCCAGGACACCTGGCAGCGGGTGGTGGCGGCCGGCCGCGACTGGCGTCCGGAAACGCTGTTCGCATCCTGGCTGTACCGCATCGCCCGCAACCTGGTGGCCGATCACTGGCGCGCCCGGCAGCACCGGCCACCGGCGCCCGTCGACGCCGAAGAGCGCACGCTGCGGGTCGAAGACCCCGACACCCCCGAACTGCAGATGCTCGCCTTCGCCCGTCGCCGCGAGCTGCAGCAGGCCCTCGACGCACTTCCCGACGAGCAGCGCGAGGTGGTGCTGTTGCGCCTGGAGCAGGAGCTCAGCCTGGAGGACATCGGCGAAATCACCGGTGCCGGCCGGGAAACGGTGAAATCACGCCTGCGCTACGCCATGGACAAGCTGCGCGCGGCCCTGGCTCCGCCGGCCACGGCCGCCGTGCGGGAGGAAGCACCATGACGCGCCCCGCCGGCCCCGATCCACTGCAGCCCGACGAGCGCGAGCTGGCCGAGGCGCTGGCCCGCACGGCGTCGTCCCAGGGCCCCTCGGCCTGCCTGGACGCGGCCATCATCGCGGCCGCGCGCGGTGCCGCGGCGGACCGGGCGGCGTCGGTGGCGGGCGTCGCCACCGGCGCGCCCGCCCCGCCTGGAACCACCGGTCCCGCCAGGGCCGCAGCCGCCGCGCATCGCAGCCTCCGGCGCAGCCCTGCCTGGCTGCGCGGTGGCGCGCTGGCCGCGACACTGGTCGTCGCGGTCGGCGTGGCCTGGCAGATGAAGCCACACATGGAGCCCTACCCGGTGTCGATGGATGCCGGCGAAGCACCCCTCGCCGCGGTCCGGGCCGAGCGCGCGGCCGGGACGCCGGCGGTGGAGCCGGCGCACGCCCCGCCGGCTGCACGGGATGCGGCACGGCAGGCGATGCCGGCGGCCGGCCGCCCCGTGGCATCGCCCCCGGACACGTTCGAGCCCGGTGGAGCGCCTGCCGAAGCACCGGTCCGGCCCGCGCCCGCACCCGCACCCGCACCGGCACCCACGCTCGCGCCGCAACCGCACAACGCCACGCCCCGGGCGCCCAAGGCACTGCCGGAGGCCGACAGCGCGCCGCCGGTGGTGTTCGGCAGGATCGAACCCACCGCGGCACCGGCGTCCCCGCCCGCACCGCCTTCGCCGCCCGCTCCCGTGGCAGCAAAACCCGGGCCGCTGCGGGCGCTGCCCCCACCCCCGCCCGCGGGCTCCCGGGCGCGGAGCGAACAGCAGTCCGCGGACGCGGGCTTCGCTCCGCCCCCGGCCACCGGCGCGAGCGCCGCCCGCGGGGACGCGGACGACACCGGCACCCACGACGAGGACGGAGCGTGGTTCGACCAGCCCCTCGACGACACGCCACCGGCTTCGGTGGACTCGCCGGCCGTGCGCGAGGCCTGGCTGGCCCGGATCCGTGAGCTTGTCGCCGCCGAGCGTTACGACGAGGCGCGCGCAAGCTTCGCCGAGTTCCGCCGCCGGCACCCCGAGGCGCCGCTGCCCGAGGGCCTGCGCTCCCTGCTGGAAGAATGAGCACCACCCTGGCCGCGGCCGCCGCGCACGAACTCGTGGTCAAGCACAGCCGCTTCCTCGCCAACGCGGCGCCGGTGGATGGCGTCGACGCCGCGGCCGCCTTCATCGCCGCGGCCTCGGTGCCCGACGCCACCCACAACTGCTGGGCCTGGCGGCTCGGTGACGCGTACCGCTCCAGCGACGACGGCGAGCCCGCCGGCACCGCCGGGCGCCCGATCCTCGCCGCCATCGACGGCCAGGGCCTGGACGGCGTGGTGGTGGTGGTCACGCGCTGGTACGGCGGCATCAAGCTTGGCGCCGGCGGCCTGGTCCGTGCCTATGGAGGCACCGCCGCCGAGTGCCTGCGCACGGCCGAGCGGCGCGAGGTGGTCGAGATGGCCGAGGTCGATGTCACCTGCCCCTTCGCCGACCTCGCCGCGGTGCACGCCGCGCTGCCGGCCTTCGAGGCGGAGAAGCTGGGCGAGGACTTCGCCGTCGACGGCGTCCACTTCCGCCTGCGCCTGGCGTCGGCCCGGGTGGCCGAACTGGCTGCCCACCTGCGCGACGCCACGCGCGATCGCGCGCGCGTGGGCGACCCATAGGGCGGGGGCATCGGCGACAATGGCCGGATGGCCCAGTTCGCGAACACTCCCACCCCGCCCTCCGCCACCGGCGCGCGCGGGGATGATTCCACCGGAAAGTCCAGGGTCCCGCTGTCGACCCTGCGCCCGCTGTGGCCCTTCCTGGCCCGCCACAGGGCCCTGCTGGTGGCCTGGCTGCTTGCGCTGCTGGCATCCAGCACCGCGACCCTGAGCCTGCCGCTGGCGGTGCGGCGCATGATCGACGACGGTTTCGCCAGCGGCGCCGGCATCGATGCCGCGTTCATGCTCCTGTTCCTGGTGACCTTCGCGCTTGCGATCGCCACCGCGGCGCGCTTCTTCTTCGTTTCGCTGCTTGGCGAGCGCGTGGTCGCCGACCTGCGCACGAAGCTCTTCGGCCACCTGGTGGGCCTGGACCAGTCCTTCTTCGAACGCAGCCGCACCGGCGAACTGGTCTCGCGCCTGACCGCCGACACCGAGCTGCTGCGCGGCGTGGTCGCGACCAGCATGTCGGTGGCCCTGCGCAGCACGGTGATGGTGCTCGGCAGCGTGGCGATGCTGGTGGTGACCAGCCCGCGGCTCGCCGCCTGGACCCTGGTCGGCATCCCGCTGGCGGTGCTGCCGCTGGTGCTGGGCGGCCGCCGGCTGCAGAAGATCTCGCGCCAGAGCCAGGACCGCGTGGCCGATGCCAATGCCCTGGCCACCGAAACCCTGGGCGCCGTCGACACCGTGCAATCGCATGCCCGCGAGAACCACGAGCGCGGCCGCTTCGGCGCGGCGGTGGCGACCGCGGTGGCGGTGGCGCGCAAGCGCATCGGCGTGCAGGCCCTGGTAACCGCGGTCGCGATCTCGGTGGTGTTTGGTGCGATCACCCTGGTGCTGTGGCTGGGTGCGCACGACGTGGCCGATGGCCGCATGAGCGCGGGCACGCTGGGGCAGTTCGTGCTGTACGCGATGTTCGGCGCGGGCTCGGTGGGCGCATTGGCCGAGGTCTGGAACGAGCTGCAGAAGGCCGCCGGCGGCATGGGCCGGATTGGCGAGCTGCTGGATGAACAGGCCACCGTGGTACCGCCCGCCGCGCCGAAGGCGCTGCAGCAGCCGGTGCGGGGCGCGGTCGCGATGCGCGACGTCGTGTTCCACTACCCGACCCGGCCCGACGCGCCTGCGCTGGAGGGCTTCACGCTTTCAGTCGCGCCTGGCGAAACCGTGGCCCTGGTCGGGCCGTCGGGGGCGGGCAAGAGCACCGTGTTCTCACTGCTGCTGCGCTTCCGCGATCCGCAGTCGGGCAGCGTCGCGCTGGACGGGATCGACCTGCGCGAACTCGATCCCGTGGCGCTGCGCGAAGCCATGGCCCTGGTGCCGCAGCGCCCCACCATCTTTGCCGCCAGCGCCGCCGACAACATCCGCTACGGCCGCCTGGACGCCACCGACGCCGAGGTCGAAGCCGCGGCGCGCGCGGCCGAAGCGCACGACTTCATCGCCGCGCTGCCGGAAGGCTATGCCTCCGAGCTGGGCGAACGCGGCGCGCGACTGTCCGGCGGCCAGCAGCAGCGCGTGGCCATCGCCCGCGCCCTGCTGCGCGATGCACCGGTGCTGCTGCTGGACGAGGCCACTTCGGCGCTCGACGCGCAGAGCGAGCGCGCCGTTCAGCATGCCCTCGAGCGCCTGATGGAAGGCCGCACCACGATCGTCGTCGCCCACCGCTTGGCGACCGTGCTGCGCGCCGACCGCATCGTGGTCATGGACCAGGGGCGCATCGTCGCCGAGGGCACGCACTCCGAACTGCTCGCCCAGGGTGGGCTGTACGCGGAACTCGCGCGCCTGCAGTTCCTCGACGCCGCGCCTGCCTCTACGCCCTGACGTGGCCGCCAGGCGCGAGGGCCGGCAGGGCAAACGCCTTCTGCAGCAACAGCTGTAGCTGCGACCCCGCAGTGAAACACCCACACCTCGTGGCAAAAATGCTTTTCAACCAGGCAACGCCCGCGCAATGACCCCGCCACAGTCCACGCCGGCCGGCAGCGTTCCCAACGCCAGGCCGTGTTCACCGCCCAGGCGACTGCGGCAGAAGGCATCGGCGACGGGGCTTCCGGCGCGCAGCAACACCGAAGCCTGCAGCGCCAGTGCCAGGCGTTCGACCAGCATCCTTGATCCCGCCTCATCCGCCGCCCGGAGCAGGTCTGCAAGATTCGTGGCCAAGCTGTCGAGCGCGGGGTGCAGCCCGCGCGCGGCTTCGATCTCGGCGCGCAGCGCGTGCGCGGCCGTCGGCTCGCGTTTCAACGCGCGCAGCACGTCCAGGCACTGGATGTTGCCGCTGCCCTCCCAGATGGAGTTCAGCGGCGCCTGCCGGTACAGCCGCGGCAGCAGCGATTCCTCGACATAACCCGCGCCGCCCAGGCACTCCTGCGCCTCGTTCACCACTGCGGGCGCGCGGCGGCAGATCCAGTACTTGCCGATGGCCGTGGCGATGCGCGCGAACGCGGCTTCGGCGTGATCGCGTGTGGCGGCATCGACCGCGCGAGCCACGCGGATCGATAGTGCCAATGCCGCTTCGGTCTCGATTGCGATATCGGCCAGCACGTTGCCCATCAGCGGCTGCTCCGACAAAGGCCGGCCGAAGGCGCTGCGGTGGCGCGCGTGGTGCACGGCCTGCGCCAGCGCCATGCGCATGCAGCCGGCCGAACCAAGCATGCAGTCCAGCCGCGTCAGCATGACCATCTGAAGGATGGTCGCCACGCCGCGGCCCTCGTCGCCGACGCGCCAGGCCAGCGCCTCCTGGAATTCGACTTCGCTGGATGCGTTCGACCAGTCGCCCAGCTTGTCCTTCAGGCGCATCAGGGTGAAGGCGTTGCGGCTGCCGTCTGGCAGGCGGCGCGGCATCAACAGGCAGGTCAGGCCGCCTGGCGCCTGCGCCAATACCAGGAAGCCGTCGGACATCGGCGCCGACATGAACCATTTGTGGCCGACCAGGGTGTAGGCCTCACCGCCCGCGGCACTCGGCGTGGCAGTGGTCGCGTTGGCGCGCACGTCGCTGCCACCCTGCTTCTCGGTCATGCCCATGCCGAGGGTGACGCCGGACTTGTCTCCGATTGCGATATCGCGCGCGTCGTAGCGGCAGCTGGCGACCTTGTCCGCCCACTCGCGGAGCGCCGGTGCCTGGCGCAGCACCGGGACGGCGGCGTAGGTCATTGTCAGGGGGCAGCTGCTGCCGGGCTCGGCCTGGTAGTGCAGGTAGGCCAGCGCCGCGCGCGCGACGTGGGCGCCAGGCTCCGGCCGCGCCCAGGAGAGGCCGGCGACACCGTGGGCGATCGCGGCTTCCACCACGCGGTGGTAGGCAGGGTGGAACTCGACGCGGTCGATGCGGTGCCCGGTAGCGTCGTGCGTGCGCAGGCGCGGGCGGTCGCGGTGGGCATCGTGGGAGAGGGCCAGCAGCTCGCCACCGGCGAGCGCGCCGTAGGCTCCGACCTCGACGCTGAACGCCTGACCGCCTTCGCGCTGCAGGGCTTCGCGCAGCGCGATGTCGTCGC
This sequence comes from Luteimonas yanweni, assembly GCF_039548475.1. Classification (NCBI taxonomy): domain Bacteria; kingdom Pseudomonadati; phylum Pseudomonadota; class Gammaproteobacteria; order Lysobacterales; family Lysobacteraceae; genus Luteimonas; species Luteimonas yanweni. The sequence goes on from NZ_JBCLVC010000011.1 coordinate 33,452, forward strand.
TCCAGAGATCGTGCGCACCGAATGGCGGTGGCTGGTTGGCGACCTCGTGCGTCTGGAAGGGCTTCATCGCGCGGCTCCGGTGGGATCCATCGCGAACGTTAGCACCCGGCAACAGCCCGCTTGAGACCTGCGGCGTTGCCGCTACCAGTCGGTCGGGCGATAGTCCTTCAGGAACTGGCCCCAGACGTGCTCGCCCGTGTTGAGGCCGGCAATGATCGGGTCGACGATGCGCGCGGCGCCGTCGACGATATCGAGCGGCGGGTGGAAGCGCTCCTCGATGGTCTTGCGCGCGGCGATCTCCACCGGGTCTTCGTCGGTCACCCAGCCGGTATCGACCGAGTTCATGTGGATGCCGTCGCCGTGGTAATCGGCGGCGGCGGTGCGCGTCATCATGTTGAGCGCGGCCTTGGCCATGTTGGTGTGCGGATGCCGGGTAGTCTTGAAGTTGCGGTAGAACTGTCCCTCGACTGCCGACACGTTGACGATGTGGCGGTCGCGCGAGGGCGGCGAGCCGTCGGGCGTGCGCAGCATCAACGGCTTCAGGCGCGCGTTGATCAGGAAGGGCGCGATCGCGTTGACCAGCTGCACTTCCAGCAGCTCCACCGACGGCACTTCGTCCATCTGCAGGCGCCAGGAGTTGCGCCCGCGCAGGTCGACCTGCTGAAGGTCCTGGTCCAGGCGGCCCTCGGGGAACAGGTGCGACTGGCCCAGCAGCTCCTCGGCCAGCAGCGGCACCTGCGACAGCTCGGCGGCACGGACCAGGCCGGAGGCGGCCTCGTGCCGCAGGTTGCGGCCCGCTGATCCCCCGACGCCAGGCAATGCAGCGGCGTGACCCGGGCCATCGCCGGCCAGTGCGGCGGCGTCGGGCAGCAGCGCGTCCGCGCGCAGGCCTTCGTAGCGGCCGAGCAGCCTGCGCAGATGCTCCGGTGCCTCGTGCAGTGCCGCGGTCTCGGCGGCCATCATGTGGGTGTAGAAGCCCGGTGGGCGGCGCACGGTCTGGCAGGCGTTGTTGATGATGAAATCGAGGCGGTCGTGGGTCGCCAGCAGCTCGCTGCAGAAGGCCTCCACGCTGGGCGTGTGGCGCAGGTCGAGCCCGAAGATCTCCAGGCGGTCGTGCCACTCGGCGAAGTCGGGCTCTTCGGCGTAGCGCGCGGCGGAATCGCGCGGGAAGCGCGTGGTCACGATCAGCCGCGCGCCGCAGCGCAGCAGCTTCAGCCCGGCCTGGTAGCCGATCTTGACCCGGCCGCCGGTCAGCAGTGCCACCCTGCCGGTCAGGTCCGTGAGCTCGGTGCGCTTGGCGAAGTTGAAGTCCGCGCAGGTCGGGCACAGCTGATCGTAGAAATGATGGATGCGCGAATACTTCTCCTTGCACACGTAGCAGTGCTGCGGCTCAAGGGTCTCGTGGTGCGGCGGCACCTCGGCGTCCAAGTCGCGTGGCTCGAAGCCCACGGGCGGGAAGTAATTCGGGGTGGTGAACACCGGCTGGCGGCGCAACGTGCGAATGCCGGTGGCGTCGAGCAGCGCATCATCGTGGGCGTTCTTGGCTTCCACGCGGCTGCGCTTGGCCTGCTTGCGGCGCTGGCGGCGGGCGACCGCATCCACTGGTGCGCCAAGCGCGGCGACCGCGCGATGCAGGCGCTCGCGGGTGGCATCGTCCAGCGCGTCGAGCAGCGCGTGGTCCGCGGCGACGGTTTCAAGGGTGTCGGTGGCAAGCTTCAGCCGCGCTTCGATGGAATCGGCGGGCAGCGGCGTGCGGGCGTCAGTGGCGCCCGGAGGGGTCGTGGTCATGCGCATAGTTTGCGGGCTTGGCGCCGCAAACGACAGCGCCCGGCCCGCATGCGTCCCAGGCGCATGCCACGCCCCGATAGCGCGTGGCCCGCGCAGCCTTCAACGCACCCTGGGTCGCCGTGGCCCCGGTGCCGACTGCCGGCCCGTGCGCGCATCGATTCCGTCGATCCAGCCCGCCGCCGCGTCCGGGAAGGCATCGGCATAGGGAACGTAGGGTTTGATGTCCAGCACCGGCGTGCCGTCCAGCAGGTCGAGCCCGCGCACCCGCAGCCGCGCTTCCTCCACGGCCACGAGCTCGACCGCCGACAGCCCGATCGCGTTCGGCCGATGCGGCGCACGGGTGGCCAGCACGCTGCGCTTGCCGCCTCCGCGCGGCGGCCGCACCTCCGCCTTCCATCCCTGGCTGCGATCGAACACGAACACCAGCCAGACCCGCGCGAAGCCGGCCAGGTCCCGGAAGGCGGCGGCCGGCACGGCCGGGACGAAATCGATGTGCGCGTCGACGGCGCTCCCGGTTTCGGTGCCCGCCACCACGGTGGCCTGGTGCGGCGCATCGATGCGCCGCGCGTAGGGCGAGCGCACGAACGCGATCGGGCTGAAGGTGAACACCGCATCCGCGCGCTCGGCGGGCATTGCGGGGACGTGATCGGTCGGCACGGTCGCTCCGGGCGGCATGGTGCGGACATGGTCCCACGGCAGGTGCGCCTGACGGTCGGTCGCGGGCGCGCGACGGGCGCCACTGCAAGCCTGCGCTTATCCTGTGTTCCCCACACCGGACCACCGCCATGCACGCCCCCGACAGCGAATTCGACCCCGACGACAACTACGCCAGCGGCTTCGTACCGGACATGGAGGTCGACGAAGACGCCGGCACCGAGGTGCTGGTCTGGCAGTTGCTGCTGCTCATCAACCCGGACGACGAAGAAACCGCCCTGCAGCAATTTGGCGCCTACCGGGAGGCCACCGCCGACGCCGGGGAGGACGAGTTCGAGCCGGCCTGGGTGCTGAAGGACATCATCGACTGGAAGTCCGGCTTCCAGGTGCACGACGACGATGCCGCCGCCGTCGTGGAAAGCATCAACGAGCTGGTGGAGCGCTGGAACCTCCAGCTGGACTGGGACGTGGACGACGCGACCGATCCTGAATTCCTGGCCAGCGCCAACATCCCCGACCTGCTGCACGTGGCCTACGACGCCTTGCGTGCCTACGGTTACACACTGTGGGTGTGGGAGACGGGGACCGAAACCACGGCGGGTTGGATCGCGCTGAGCCGCGATGACGAAGCGATGCGGGCTATCGCGCCGGCGCTGGGGATCGAGGTGCGTCCTGCCGGCTTGGCGTAGGCGGCGCGATGGGGTCCATCGGACTGTCGGGGACAGGATCGCCTTGCGGAAACGGTGGAGCGGCCAGCCTATCGGCGGCAGTCGCGCGGAGACGTGAATCCCGGCGCGTCGGCGCACCTGTCGATCATGCGCGGCATTGGCGCTGCACGAAAAATGTTCTTCGCCCAGGTGCGGGATCACACGTCGTGAAGCGGAAGGGCTACGAAAAAGGGCCCCGGAAACACTCCGGGGCCCTGGAACAGGAAAATATTGTTGCGCTACCGCTTATGCGACAGGCGCCACCCCTGCCGCCTGCGCGCCCTTCGGGCCCTGCGTGACTTCATAGCTGACGCGCTGCCCTTCCTGCAGGCTGCGGAAGCCTTCGGAAGAGATCGCCGAATAGTGCACGAACACGTCGGAGCTGCCGTCTTCTGGAGCGATGAAGCCGAAACCCTTGGCGTCGTTGAACCACTTCACTGTGCCGAATTGCATGACTCGTCCTACCTTGTCTGGTTGCGATTGCGCATGCCGACCTGCAAGGGACCGGACATGCGCGCCCCGAGTATGCAAAGCCCGGCGCCGCCGTGCAAATCAGCCGGCGAGCAGCGCGGCGACCAGTGCGGGCAATCCGGAGGATGCCGCGGCAACGTTGGCGAGCACGTCATCAAGCGTGATCACCTCGTCCACCTGCGGGCCCGCGCCCGCCGCCCAGTTGGCGACGATGGCCAGGCAGGCATAGTCCAGGCCGAGTTCGCGCGCGAGTCCGGCTTCCGGCATCCCGGTCATGCCGACCAGGTCGCAGCCGTCCCGGCGCATGCGTGCGATCTCGGCGCGGGTCTCCAGGCGCGGCCCCTGGGTGGCGCCGTAGCACCCGCCATCGACCAGGGCGACGCCGGCACGTGCGGCAGCCGCCAGGACGTCGCCACGCAGCGCGGGCGTATAGGGGTCGCCCATGTCCACGTGCAGCACCTCGGTGCCCGGCTCCTCGCAGAAGGTCGAGATGCGGCCCCAGGTGTAGTCGATCAGCTGGTCGGGACAGGCAAGCACGCGCGGGCCGAAAGCGTCGGTGATGCCGCCCACGGTGTTGAGCGCGAGCACCCGACGTGCGCCCAGCGCATGCAGCGCGGAGAGGTTGGCGCGGTAGTTGACCAGGTGCGGGGGCACGGAATGGCCCTCGCCGTGGCGGGCCAGGAACGCGACCTGGTGGCCTGCGATGCGGCCGATCCGCACCGGTCCCGACAGCGCGCCGTAGCGGGTGGGCGGCTGGTGCGATTCCACGTCTTCGAGGCCGGCGAGCCGGTACAGCCCGGTGCCGCCGATCACGGCCAGGGCGATCGGCTCATCGGCGAGCGCTGGCGCATTGGTTTTGGGCGACATGTCCGCTTCCTGCGTGGTGCGCTCAGTCGGCCAGCGCGTAGATGGCGGGCAGGTTGCGGCCCTGTTCGTTGTAGTCCATGCCGTAGCCGAAGACGTAGCGATCGGGCACGTCGACGCCCGACCAGTCGGCGCAGACGCCGTCCACGCAGCGGTCGTGGACCTTGGTGGCGAGCACCGCGACGCGGATGTCGGCGGCGCCTTCGTCCTCGCACCAGCGGGTGACGGCCTTCAGGGTATGGCCTTCGTCGAGGATGTCGTCGACCAGGATCACGCGGCGGCCGCGCATCGGCGTGGCCGGGCGGTGCAGCCAGGCCAGGCGCGAGCCGCTGGTATTGCCGCGGTAGCGGGTGGCGTGCAGGTAGTCGAATTCGAGGTCCAGGCCGCGCTCGCCCAGGGCGAACGCCAGCTGGGTCGCGAACGGCATGCCGCCGTTCATGATGGTCACGAACAGCGGTGGGCGCTCGTCATCGGCGTACTCGGTCCTGATGGCATCGGCCATGTCCTCGATCGCGTCCTCGAGCACGTCGCGGTCGTGGATCAGGTCGGCATCTACCATGACCTCGGCCAGTCTCGGGGCGTTCATGCCGCCACCCCGCCGCCCAGGCGCGCGGATGCGCTGCCATGGCGCGCGTCGGCAAGCAGGCCGTCCCAGCCCAGTGCGCCGCGGCCGACCAGCCCGGCAAGCGCCATGGTGTTGAGGCTGCGGCCTTCGACGGCGGCCAGCGATTCCTCCACCAGTTCCGGGTGGCAGACCAGGACCACGTCGCAGCCGGCGTCCAGGTGCGCATCCACGCGCGACTTGATGCCGCCGACGCCGTGCGCCGCGGCCATTCCGATGTCGTCGGAGAAGACCACGCCGCGGAAGCCCATGTCCTTGCGCAGGATGTCGTTGATCCACAGCGGCGAGTAGCCGGCGGGCTCGGGCGCAACCTGCGGGTAGACCACGTGCGCGAGCATCACCGCATCGGCACCAGCGTCGATGCCGGCGACGAAGGGCACAAGGTCCTGGGCACGGATCACGTCCAGCGCGCGGTCGTCGACGGCGTCGTCGAAGTGGGTGTCCTCGCGCACCGAGCCGTGGCCGGGGAAGTGCTTGAGCGTGGCGGCCATGCCGGCCTCGTGCATGCCTTCGACGTAGGCGCGGGTGAAGGCGGCAACCACCTGCGGATCGTCGGAAAAGGCACGGTCGCCGATGGCCAGGTTGCCGCGGCCAAGGTCCACCACCGGCGCGAAGCTGAGGTCGACGCCGGAGGCGCGGACTTCGCTCGCCATCAGCCAGGCGTGTTCGCGGGCGCGCTGCAGCGCGGCGTCGGGGTGGCGTGCGTAGTCGCGGCCGAAGGTCTCAAGCGGCGGCAGCGCGCTGTAACCCTCGCGGAAGCGCTGCACGCGGCCGCCTTCCTGGTCGACGCAGATGAGCTGCGGCCGCGGCGCGGTCTCGCGGATTGCGGCGGACAGTTCGGCCACCTGCGCGCGAGAGGCGAAGTTGCGGGTGAACAGGATCACGCCGGCGCAGGCATCGTGCTGCAGCCAGTCGCGCTCCTGCGCGGTCAATCCGGTACCGGCGATGCCGATGACAAGCATGGTGGTTCTCCTCAGGCGGCCGGCCCCGCGCGTTCCACATCGCTCCACAGCGAGTACGGCCGCGCGGCCAGTGCCAGATTGTAATAGCGGGAGCAATCGGTGGCCTCGACGCCCAGCCACGGCGGCTGTTCGAAGGCCTCGCCGGCGGATTCGAGTTCGATCTCGGCCACGACCAGGCCGGCGTTGTCACCGAGGAACTCGTCGACTTCCCACAGGTGGTCGCCGTGGCGCACCAGGTGGCGGCGCTTTTCCACCAGGCCACCGACGCACAGCGCGAGCAGCTCGCGGGCTTCGCTCACGGGCAGCGGGTATTCGAACTCCTGCCGGGTGTGGCCGAGCTCGCGCGACTTGATGTTGAGGAATGCTCCATCGCCCTCGAGCCGCACGCGCACCGAAGCGCGCTGCCGCCCTTCGTCCATCGACGACTGGTCGTTGAGGTAACCCTGGGCCATGGGTATCACCGCGTGGGCCGCATCGCGCCAACCCTCACCGGTCACCATGAATTTCCGTTCGATCTCGATGCCCATGAACCTTCACAACCCTCTGTAGGAGCAGCCATGGCCGCGACCTGCCTCTGTAGGAGCAGCTATAGCTGCGATCCCGGCCAGACAGCTTATCGCGGCTATAGCCGCTCCCACAGGTGAAGGTGACGCTTATCGCGGCTATAGCCGCTCCCACAGGTGAAGGTGACGCTTATCGCGGCTATAGCCGCTCCCACAGGTGAAGGTGAGGCTTTATCGCGGCTATGGCCGTTCCCACAGGTGGGGGTGAGGCTGGTCGCAGCTATAGCTGCTCCTGCAGGGGTTGGGCGGGAGCTGGCGGGTCGAAGACGGCGATCGATTCGACGTGTGCGGTGTGCGGGAACATGTCCATGACGCCGGCGGCGCGCAGCTGCCAGCCGCGCTCGTTGACCAGGTAGCCGGCGTCGCGCGCCAGCGAGCCGGGATGGCAGCTGACGTAGACGATGCGCTTCAGGCCGTCCAGCGGCAGCTGCTGCAGCACCTCCAGCGCGCCGGCGCGGGCCGGATCGAGCAGCAGCCGGTCGAAGCCGGCCTTCATCCACGGCTGCTCACGCAGGTCGGTGGTCAGGTCGGCCATGTGGAAATGCACGTGCGCCATGCCGTTGCGCACTGCATTGCCGCGCGCGCGCTCGACCAGCCCGGCATCGCCTTCCACGCCCACCACTTCGTCCGCGACCCGCCCCAGCGGCAGGCTGAAGTTTCCCAGTCCGCAGAACAGGTCGAGCACGCGCTCCCCGGGCTGCACGTCGAGCAGGTCGAGCGCGTGCGCGATCATCGATTCGTTGAGCGCGGCGTTGACCTGGATGAAGTCCAGCGGCTGGAATTCGAGTTCGACGTCCCAGGCAGCGAGGCAGAACGACAGCCTGGGGTTCTCGGGCCACAGCGGCGCAACGGTGTCGAGCCCGCCCGGCTGCAGGTACACGGCGAAATCGTGCGCCTGCGCGAACGCCACCAGCGCCGCGCGGTCGCGTTCGCCGAGCGGCTCAAGGTGGCGGAACACCAGCGCGGTGGCGTCATCGCCGGCTGCGAACTCGATCTGCGGGATCGCGCTGCGCGCGTCCATGCCGTCGACCAGGGCTGCGAGCGCCCCGAGACGGCTGCCAAGCTGCGGAACCAGGGTGCGGCATTCGCTCAGTTCCGCGACGAAGCGCGCATCGCGCTCGCGGAAGCCGACCAGGGTCCTGTCCTTCTTCTCCACGCGCCGCACCGAGAACCGCCCTTTCCGGCGATAGCCCCAAGGGCTCGCGGTGAGCGGGGGCAGCGTCATTTCCGGCCGCACCTGCCCGATGTGCTCGAAGTCCGCGGCCAGCATCCGCGCCTTGGTGGCGATCTGCCGGTCCCCGGCCATGTGCTGCAGGCTGCAGGCGCCGCAGGTGCCGAAGTGCGGGCAGGCCGGTTCCACGCGTTCGGGCGCGGCCAGCAGCACCTCGACGACTTCGGCTTCGTCGAAGCGGCGTGCGCGGCGCGTCTGCACGGCCAGTACCCGTTCGCCGGCCAGCGCGCCTGCGATATGCACGGGCTTGCCGGCGTGTGGATGGCCTTCCGGCCGGCGGGCAATGCCGCGGCCGTCAGCGCCGAGCTCGAGGATTTCGGCTTCGAATGGAGTCTTGTTGATGCGTGCCAATGAAAAATACCCGGAACAATCTATCGAAGCGCCATTTTGCCTCTTGCTGCCGCGTTACTTCTGCCGCCAGGCGCCGCCCTGCTGGTACCACCAGCCGGCACGCGCGCTGGCCACCCACTGCTTCGCGAACACGTCGCGGATCTGCGACTCCCATTCGGGATGGCCGTTGGCGACGGCGATCTCGCGATAGACGGCGTTGCGGTCGCGGTTGTCGTCGGCCACCGCGGCGTTCACCGCCACGCGGTCCTTGAGCGGCAGCCTGGACGCGTCACGCACCACCAGCAGGCCGTCGCTGCCGAAGCCCAGCGCGCCGCTGTCGAAGTGCGGGCGCAGGGTCGAGGTGAAGCGCGACTCCATCCGCTGCTGGATCGCCTGGATCGCGGGCGTGCGGATGCTGATGTCGGGCGACTGGGCGTGCGCGGGGGCGATGCCCAGCAGGATCCACGGATCGAAGGCCAGCTGGCGCGACGCAGGCGCCGGCAGCAGCGCCATGCCACCGGGCGTGCCGTCCACGGGATCCGGCGCAGCGGGGTCCGGCGCCGCGGGATCCGCTACCGCGCCATCCTCCCCGATCACCTTCTCCACGAACTCGCGCGCGGCTTCGCGCGCCTCGGCCGCGGGAAAATACACGTTGATGGTGACGCAGGCGGTGAGCACCAGCGCAGCGGCGATTGGCAGAGTGTACGAACGCATGCAGTCCTCCTGGGACGGGTCAATCGAACACCGGCGAGACCTCGCCGGAACCTGCGGCGGCCAGGCGCTCGACCAGGGTGTCCCAGTCGACGCGCCGGTTGAAACCAACGATGTCCAGCCGCGGCAGCCCGGACCCTTCGACGATAACAAACCCGCTGCCGCGCGGCTGCAGTCCGGCCATCGTGCAGACACCGTTCACCAGCCGGCAGGACAGCCCGATGCGGCGGTAGCCGAAGTCGTCGAACAGCGCTAGCAGCTGGCCCTGCAGGCCGGCGGTGAACGAGGCGTCGCCGACGCTGGAGATGTCCTGCACCGCGCGCTGGCTGATCCGCTGGCGCACGCCGCGGCGCGGTTCGGTATGCAGCTCGGCATCGAAGGCCACCGGTTCCCAGTCGACCAGGCGCAGGCCCTCGACATGGCCGTGCAGCCGCCCGCTGATGCCGCCGACCTCGAACACGCCGGTCAGCGCCCGCAGGTCCAGGCCATCCAGGCGGATGTCGGCAAGCAGCGTGGGCGCGACGCCGAAGGGCCGCTCCATTGCCAGCGACGACACGCGCACTTCGCCGTCGAAGGCATGCATGGCCAGGCCACCGTCGAAATCCAGGCGTTCGCCGACGTAGCGCACGCCCGGGATGCTGCCGGACAGCGTGCCCGGGAAGGCCGGCAGGCCGAGCGCCGGCATCAGCCGCGCCATGTCCAGCGCCTCGACCGAGAGTGCGCCTTCGACCAGCAGCGGGCCGGCCCCGCCGGGCGGGCGCAGCCTCAGGGCCGACACGGCCAACCGCCCGTCGAGCACGGGTATTGCGGTCGCCACGCGCAGCCGCAGTTCGCCGTCGCTGCTCTGCCACGGCAGGTGCGCAGCGCCGAGGCCGATCGCACCCAGCGCACCGCTGCGCCAGCGCAGGTCGCTCTGTACGCTACCCGCGGACACCAGGTGCACCCGGCCGTCGAGGCCTTCGAAGCGGAAGCGGCCGTCGGGCGCGGACACGTCGAGCGCCCGCGGCCGCAGGTCCAGTTCGGCCAGGGCGCCGTCGCGCAGCGCCAGGTCGAGGTCCAGCGCTCCCGCCATGGACAGCCCGCCCAGGCCGGCCATGCCAAGCCAGCCCGAAAGATAGCGTTCGGGTAGCGTCGAGACGTCGGGACTGCGCAGCGACAGGGACAGATCGCGCACGCCCGCATCGCCCAGGAACGCGCTGCCGCGGGCCTCCAGCACGCCGGGATCGCTGGCGGAGAATCCGGTCACGGCCCAGCCGCCGGGCGCGCCGCGTGCGCGCGCGCGCATCGCCAGCGGCGCGTCCGGGAACACGAAATAGCCGCTGCCCAGCAGCAGCTCGCCGCCGTGCAGTTCACCGTCGAGGGCGAGCAGCGGGCCGTCCTCCAGCGCCAGCCAGTCCAGGTCCAGGCCTGCCGCGAGGCCGGCGCCGGCGACGCGGCCGTCGCTGCTGTCGAAAGCCGCCTCGGCAAGCGCCAGGCGTCCCTCCACCCGCAGCGGCCCGGCGTCGGGTACGCGTACCTGCAGCTGGCCGTCGATTCGGCCCTCGCCGAGCTGGACCTCGCTCCAGGCCTGCGCCGCCAGCGCCTGGGCCCAGGCCACCGGTACCCGCGCCAGATCGATGGCGAACAGGTCGGGCTCAGCCGCACTGCGCTGCAGGGCCAGGCGCGCACCCTCGGCGCCTGAGAGCGCGGCCCTGATGTCGCCGCGCGGCAGGGCCAGCGCCAGGCGCAGCGGCGCGCCCCGCTCCTGGCGGATCTCGCCCTCGCAGCTCCAGCCGCCCTCGCCGTCGCGGCGCAGCGGGCAGCGCCAGGACAGCGCGCGGAAGCGGTAGCCGAGGTCCGTGGCCTCGGCTCGCCCCGCACTGATCCGCAGGTCGCCGGCCTCGGCACCCGCCGGCCAGTCCAGGCGCACGTCCACTTCATGCAGCGTGGCGACCGGCGTGGACACCGTGGCCACGCGCGCGGTCAGCACCTGCGCATCGGCGGCGCCGGCGCAGAGCAGCGCGGACACTCCAAGCAGGGGTAAGATCCACGCTGACATGGCTGTCAGGTTAACGACAGGAGCGTATGCGTCGATGAAGCCCCGCATCCTGCTGGTCGAGGACGACCCGACCACCGCCGCCTTCCTGGCCGCCGCCGCGGAAGCATTGCCCGCAAGCGTGGATACCGTGGGAACGCGCGCCGCCGCCCGCGCCCAGGCCGCCAACATCGCGTACGTCCTGTGGCTGGTCGATGCCCACCTGCCCGACGGCGACGGTGCGGGCCTGCTGGCCGACCTGCGGGCACTGGGCCTGTCCACGCCCGCGATCGCACACACCGCCGCGCGCGAGGACGACGTGCACCGGTACCTGCACGAAGCGGGTTTCGACGCCGTGCTGGTCAAGCCCCTGGCCGCGGCCGCGCTGCGGGCGGCGATCGCGGGCACGCTGGCCGGAGGGCTGGCGACGCGCATCGCCGAGGAGCTGCCGGACATGGCCAACGCCCCGGACGCGCAGGGCGCCGCGCCATCGGCCTGGGACGACGTCGCGGCGCTGCGCGCGCTCAACGGCGAGCGCGCGCACGTCCACGCCCTGCGCCAGCTGTTCCTCGCGGAGCTGCCGGCCGCCCATCGCCTGGTCATGGACACGGGGCAGTCGGGCCGGCACGAGGCGCTGCAGGACGCCCTGCACCGCCTGCGCGCGAGCTGCGGGTTCGTGGGCGCGGCGCGGCTGGAGCAGGCCGTGGCCGCCCTGCAGCGCGCGCCGGGCTCGGCCGGCGCACTGGCCCACTTCGACGCCGCGGCTCAGGAACTCTCACCGCCGCCCTGACCCGCCGGCGCCGCGGTCATCCGGCCCAGGTCGCCCAGCAGCTGCCACGAGGCCAGCGGCCTGCCGCCGAGGTGCGACTGCAGCACTTCGCGCAGCACGCGACGCAGGCCGCCGAGATCCTCCGCCGGCGGCGCGTCATCCGCGGCCAGCGCCAGCAACGCGCGCCCGGTGGCGCTCCGTGCGCGATCGCCGCCGCGGTCGCCGTGCACGCGCAGCGGCCCCTGCTCCGGGTCCAACCGGTAGCGCGCCGCGGGATCCAGCGGGTCACCGTCGCCTTCGTGCGCGTAGTCCAGGCCGACGCCGAGCGCATCCAGCAGGTCGCGCTCGAAGCGACGCAGGGTCCACGCGAGCGGTTCACCGGCGCCCAGGCGCGCGCGCAGCTCGCCGTAGGTGGCGTAGAGCTCCGGCTGGGGGTCCTGGCGCGGGGCCAGTCGCAGGATCAGTTCGTTGGCGTAGAAGCCCGACAGCATCGCGTCGCCTTGCAGCCGCGGCGCGGCGTCCAGCGCTTCGGCCGTGGTCAACTGGGCGAGTTCGCCGCGGAGAACGGCATCAAACCGGATGTGCTGCAGCGGCTGCAGCGCCGCGCGCAGCGCCTGCCGCTTCGGCCCGCGCACGCCGCGCGCGACCAGGCCGATGCGCCCGTGCTCCGCGCACAGCACCTCGATCAACAGGCTGGTTTCGCGCCAGGCCCGTGCGTGGAGGACGTAGGCGGGCTCGCCAAGGATTCGCATCCCGCCATTGTAGGTTCCGGGCCTCCGGGGAGTGGCTAGTCGCCGTAGCCGAGTGTGCGCAGGGCGGCTTCGTCGTCGGACCAGCCGGCGCGGACGCGGACGAAGGTCTCCAGGAAGACCTTGCAGTCGAACAGGCGCTCCATCGACAGACGCGCCTTGGTGCCGATCTCGCGCAGGCGCATGCCACCCTTGCCGATCACGATCGCCTTCTGGCCGTCGCGCTCCACCCAGATGACGGCGCCGATGCGCACCAGCGGCCCGGACTTCGAGGTCTCTTCGGTGAAAGACTCGATCTCGACCGTGGTCGAGTACGGAAGTTCGGCACCCAGCTGGCGCATCAGCTGCTCGCGCAGCAGCTCGCCGGCCAGGAAGCGTTGGCTCTTGTCGGTGATGGCGTCTTCGTCGTAGGCGGGCTCGCCTTCCGGCACCAGCGCCAGCAATTGGGCCACCAGCGCGTCCAGGCCGGTGCGCTTGAGCGCGGACACCGGGTGCACGCCGGCGAATTCGCGGTCCGCGGTGGCCTGCTGCAGGTAGGGCAGCAGGCTGGCCTTGTCCTTGATGCGGTCGACCTGGTTGACCACCAGCACCACCGGCACCTTCGCCTCGCGCAGGGCTTCGTAGGCAAGGCCGTCCTCCTCGTCCCAGCGCCCGGCCTCGACCACCAGCACGGCCGCGTCCACGCCTTCGACCGCACCGCGCGCGGCGCGGTTCATCATCCGGTGCATCGCGGTCGCCGACTGCCTGCGTTCGCCGCGGTGGATGCCGGGGGTATCGACCAGCTGCAGCTGGCCGCCGGGGAACGTGGCGATGCCCAGCAGCCGGTGGCGCGTGGTCTGCGGGCGGTTGGAGACGATGCTGACCTTGACGCCCACCAGCGCGTTGACCAGGGTCGACTTGCCGACGTTGGGCCGGCCGACGATGGCGATCGCGCCGCTGCGGCTGGGGGCTTGGGTGTTCATGGTTTCACTGGTTCCAGTTGGGCGAGCACCGCGGACGCGGCCTCCTGTTCTGCGGCGCGGCGCGAGCTGCCGCTGCCTTCGGCCCCGGTCGCGGGATCGCTGAGCTGGCAGCGGACCATGAAGATCCGCGCGTGCTCTTCGCCGCCTTCCGACAGCAGTTCGTAGGTCGGGAGCGGACGCTGGCGCGCCTGCAGCCACTCCTGCAGCCGGGTCTTTGGATCCTTGCCGATGCCCGCGGCCGGGAGGGCATCGATCTCCGGCTCGAACCAGGGCAGCACCGCGGCGCAGCAGGCGTCGAAGCCCGCGTCGAGGTAGATCGCGCCGACCACCGCTTCAAGCGCATCGGAGAGGATCGAGTCGCGGCGGTGCCCGCCGGACTTCATCTCGCCCGGGCCAAGCGTGATGCGGGCGCCAAGCTCAAGCGTGCGCGCGATCCGCGCCAGCGATGATTCGCGCACCATCTCGGCGCGGGCGCGGGTCATCGCGCCTTCGTCGGCCTTGGGCCAGCGCAGGTACAGGGCCTCGGCCACGATCAGCCCGACCAGGGCGTCGCCGAGGAACTCCAGGCGTTCGTTATGCGGTGCGCCGGCGCTGCGATGGGTCAGCGCCTGCGCCAGGAGCGCGGGATCGCGGAACACGTGTCCCGCGATGCGCGCAGGGGCATCAATCGACCGCACCGGCCCTGGTCAGCATCTGCGTGGACTCGAACTTGCCCACGACGTCCAGGTTGCCGATGAGTTCCTTGCGGACCTCGTACTTGACGTCCATCTGCCAGCCGGCGCCAACGCGCTTGAGCTTGACGTGCTCGGGCTTCACGTTCTCGGAATAGCTGATGTACAGCCGGCGGAAGAACAGGTCCTGGATCTTGCGCGGCTCGGTGGTGGCGATGCCCGGCTCGTTGGCCAGCCCCTTCATCGCCGAGCGCACACTGTAGTACTCCGAATACATCGGGAACAGCTTCATGCCGACGTAGGCGAACAGGCCCACGACCGCCAGCACGATGATGAATCCGAGCAGGGTGATGCCGCGTTGTGAATTCCTCATTGCCCCTCTCCCCTTGGTCCGCGATGCGTTGGTTGTCGCGCCGGCCGGTGCGGCCGTGGTCACAGGCGCGTGCCGATGCGCTTGAAGTCCACGCCGCCGGCGGCGCTGTCGAAGTTCATCCACACCAGGAACGCCTTGCCGCGCAACTGGGCCTCCGGCAACGTGCCCCAGAAGCGGCTGTCGTCGCTTCTATCACGATTGTCGCCCATCACGAAATACTCGCCCGCCGGCACCGTCCACTCGCCCACGCCGTGGCTGGCGAACAGCGGGCTTTCGATCTCCAGCACTTCGTGCGGACCGGTGCCCAGGTCTTCGGCCAGCAGGGTCGCGCCGGTCATCTCCTCGCCGCGGCCCTTGCCCACGTATTCGCCGACCGGCTGGTAGGCCGCCGGCTCGCCATTCACGTACAGCACGTTGTCGGCATAGGCGATCCGGTCGCCGGGCAGGCCGACCACGCGCTTGATCCAGTCCTGGTCCGGGTGCGCGGGCGGCCGGAACACGACCACGTCGCCGCGCTCGGGCAGGCCGATCTCGACCACCTTCCTGTTGTTGACCGGCAGGCGCAGGCCGTAGGCGAACTTGTTGACCAGGATGAAGTCGCCGATCAGCAGCGTCGGCATCATCGAACTGGAAGGAATGCGGAAGGGCTCGGCGATGAAGCTGCGCAGCACCAGCACCACCAGCAGGATCGGGAAGAAGGCGCGCGCGTAGTCGACGACGACCGGCTCCCTGTCCTCGTCCAGCAAGCCTGCACGCGCCTTGCGCGCCTTGGCGAAGAACAGCCGGTCCAGCAGCCAGATGATGCCGGAGGCGAAGGTCAGGATGACCAGGCCGAGTTCGAACCACTTCATCATGCGCGCACCTCGCCCGTGGCACGCCCGTTGGCCGCCATCACTTGTTGTCCACCTGGAGCACCGCGAGGAAGGCTTCCTGCGGGATCTCGACGCGCCCGACCTGCTTCATGCGCTTCTTGCCTTCCTTCTGCTTTTCCAGGAGCTTCTTCTTGCGGCTGATATCGCCACCGTAGCACTTGGCCAGCACGTTCTTGCGCAGCGCCTTGACCGAGCTGCGGGCGATGATCTGCGAGCCGATGGCGGCCTGGATCGCGACGTCGAACTGCTGCCGCGGGATCAGGTCCTTCATGCGGTCGGTCAGGTCGCGGCCGCGGCGGTCGGCGTGGCTGCGGTGGACGATGATCGACAGCGCGTCGACCTTGTCGCCGTTGATCAGCGTGTCCACGCGCACGAAGGGGCCGGCGTCGAAGCGCACGAAGTGATAGTCGAGCGAGGCGTAGCCGCGGCTGACCGACTTCAGGCGGTCGAAGAAGTCCAGCACCACTTCCGCCATCGGCAGCTCGTAGCTGATCTGCACCTGGCTGCCGAGGTAGTTGATGCCGATCTGGCTGCCGCGCTTCTCTTCGCACAGGGTGATCACGTTGCCGACGTAGTCCGGCGGCGTGAGGATGTTGGCGCGGATGATCGGCTCGCGCACTTCCTCGATCTTGTTGGACGGCGGCAGCTTGGCCGGGTTGTCCAGCGACATGACCTCGCCGTCGGTCATCAGCACTTCGTAGACCACGGTCGGCGCGGTGCTGATCAGGTTGAGGTCGTACTCGCGCTCCAGGCGCTCCTGCACGATCTCCATGTGCAGCATGCCGAGGAAGCCGCAGCGGAAGCCGAAGCCCATGGCCTCGGAGCTCTCGGGCTCGAAGCGCAGCGCGGCGTCGTTGAGGCGCAGCTTTTCAAGTGCCTCGCGGAGGTCCGGGTAATCGTCGGCGTCCACCGGGAACAGGCCGGAGAACACCCGCGGCTGCATCTCCTGGAAGCCGGGCAGCGGGTGCGGCGCGGGATCGTTGGCGAGCGTGAGCGTGTCGCCGACCGGCGCGCCGTGCACGTCCTTGATGGACGCGTTGATCCAGCCCACCTCGCCCGCGCGAAGCGCCGCGGTTTCCTTGCGCTTGGGGGTGAACACGCCGACCTTGTCGACCTGGTGGGTGCGCCCGGTGGACATGACCAGCATCTTGGCGCCGGCCTTGATCTCGCCCTGCATCACCCGCACCAGCGACACCACGCCCAGGTAGTTGTCGAACCAGGAGTCGATGATCAGCGCCTGCAGCTTGTCGGTGTCGCGCGGCACGGGTGGCGGGATGCGGTGCACGATCGCTTCCAGCACCTCCTCGACGTTGAGGCCGGTCTTCGCGCTGACCGCCACCGCGTCGGTGGCGTCGATGCCGATCACGGCCTCGATCTCGGCCTTGGCGCGCTCGATGTCGGCGGTGGGCAGGTCGATCTTGTTGAGCACCGGGATGACTTCCAGGCCCTGCTCGACCGCGGTGTAGCAGTTTGCGACCGACTGCGCCTCGACGCCCTGGGCCGCATCCACCACCAGCAGCGCGCCCTCGCAGGCTGCCAGCGAGCGACTGACCTCGTAGCTGAAGTCGACGTGGCCGGGGGTGTCGATGAAGTTGAGGTGGTAGGTCTCGCCGTTGCGCGCCGTGTACGGCACCGATACCGACTGCGCCTTGATGGTGATGCCGCGCTCGCGTTCGATCGGGTTGTTGTCGAGGACCTGCGCCTCCATTTCGCGCGCGGTCAGTCCGCCACACAGCTGGATGATGCGGTCGGCCAGCGTCGACTTGCCGTGGTCAACGTGCGCGATGATGGAGAAGTTGCGGATGTTCCGCATTGATTCGGGGGGCATGGGCGGCAGTCTGGTGGCCCCGTGGCCGGGGCTGGGCGATCGAACGGGATATTGTCGCACAGCCGCCGCGGGCCGCTGCGCCGTCTGTGCAAAGCGCCACATCACCCTTGCGGGATCCGGCGCGCCAGCCAGTGGGCGCCGCCTCGCCATCCAGTGGGAGCCGCCATGGCGGCGATGGGTCCGCGAACATGGCGGCAACGCATCGCGGCCATGGCCGCTCCCGCATGGCCGCACTCATACGACCGCTCAAACAGGGCCGGTCACGCAGGGTTGTGGGGCCCCCTACTCGGCGCTCTTGCGGGGCGTCACTGCGATGAACTGCGTGCCGCCACTGCGGTTGCGGACCAGCAGCATGACCGTTTCCCCGGCCTTGACCTTGCCAAGCTCGCGGTCGAGCGCGGCCGGGGTGGCCACGTTCACGCGGCCCACCTGCAGGATCACGTCGCCCGGCTGGATGCCGGCGCTGCGCGCGGCCAGCCCCTCGACCCGGGCCACGGCCACGCCCTCGTCGGGCTTCAGATCCAGCCTGCGGCGCTGCTCGGCGCCCAGTTCGCTGCCCACGAGACCCAGCGGATTGCTCTGCTGCGCCGCCGGCGCGCGCGTCGCCGGGCCGGGTCCCGCGGCCACGATGCCTTCGTCAAGCTCGCCCAGGGTCACGGTGAGGTCCCTGTTGCGCCCTTCGCGCCAGACCTTGACGCGGACACGGCTGCCCGGGGCCTTGGCACCGATCATCGGTGGCAGGTCGCTGGACTGCCTGATGGGCGTGCCATCCACCTCGCGGATCACGTCGCCGCGCTCGATGCCGGCCTTGTCCGCCGCGCCGCCCTGGATCACGTCGACCACCAGCGCCCCGCGGATGTCCGGCAGGTCGAGACCCTTCGCGTCGTCGGGCCGGATCTCCTGCACCTGCACGCCGATCTGGCCGCGGCGCACCTGCCCGGTGTCCTTGAGCTGCTCGGCCACGTTCATCACCACGTCGATGGGAATCGCGAAGCTCACGCCCATGTAGCCGCCGGAGTTGGAGAAGATCTGCGAGTTGATGCCGATCACCTCGCCGCTGGTGTTGAGCAGCGGGCCGCCCGAGTTGCCGCGATTGATCGCGACGTCTGTCTGGATGAAGGGCACGTAGCGCTGGTTGGAATAGCGGTTGGCGCGGCCCACGGCGCTGACGATGCCGGCGGTGACCGACTGGTCGAAACCGAACGGCGAGCCGATCGCGACCGCCCACTGCCCCGGTTTGACGCTGTTCGCGTCGCCCGCGCGCAGGAAGGGCAGCCCCTTGGCGTCGATCTTCAGCACGGCGACGTCGGACTGCTCGTCGCTGCCGATCACTTCGGCGCTGAAGCCGCGGCGGTCGGGAAGCGTCACCCGGACCTCGCTTGCACCATCCACCACGTGGTGGTTGGTGATCACGTAGCCGTCGCCGGAAATCAGGAAGCCGCTGCCCATGGACATGCCGCCCCGGCCGCCACCGGGATCCTGCGGCACGCCCGGGAAGGGCATGCCGGGGCCGAAGAAGCGGCGGAAGAACTCGGGCATCTCGTCGGGCATCGCCTGCGCCTGACGGTTGCCGCGGGCGCCGATGGTGACTTCGATGTTGACCACCGCCGGCGCGACGCGATCGACCAGGCGGGTGAAGTCCGGCAGGCCGGTGACCAGCGGTGCGGACGGCGGGGCCGACACCGCGGCGGCCGGCGCCTGCTCCTGGGACTGCGCGGTGGCGGCCGGGATCACGACCGCGGCGGTGCCGGCAGCGGTCAGGGCGACCAGTGCCACGGCGAAGACGGATTTTTTCATCGGGGATCGGCCTCGACTGGATGAACGGGAAGGGGCTTGGCCGCCGCGGGCGCCGCGTCCAGGCGCGGTTGGAACGGCGCGAAGGCGTCCGCCTGCTGCAGCCCGTAGCTGGCCGCGAACGGTCGGGTGCCCGGCAGGCCGGACAGCGTGGCGCGAGGCCAGGGTCGGGTGGCGGCCTCGGGCGCGCCAAACAGGGCTTCACCGCCGACAGCGGCTGAAGGCAGTGCCGCCAGCGCCGGCAGCCCGACATCGACCGGATCGACCGCAGCCGGGCGCGAGCCCTGGCCGACCCCGTGCGTCGGAACCGGCGGTGCCACGGGCAGTCGCGCCCTTGCCACCGCCCGCACCGGGGCGTCGGCGACCCCCTGCGAGCGGCGCGCCGCGGCGCGCTGCGCCTGGCTGCGCGTGCTGCCGCGATCGGCGGCGCGGCGCGGAACCTCGGCCACCGCGATCGCCAGGGGCGCGGCTGCAGCCAGCAGGCCGGGCGCTGGATCGGTCCCGGTGGCGGCAGGCGCCGCGTCGTCGCCGGTGCGTCCGGCATCCGTCGCGTGGGCGAGCGAACTCGCCACTCCATCGCGCTCGACCATGGCCGGCGCGGACATCGAAGTACTGGAGGCCGTGGCCAGCTCTGGCGCCTGGGCGTCGGGCAGCTGGCGGGCCATGAACAAGGCCACCAGGGCGACCGAAGCAGCCAGCGCACCGCCACCCCAGCGCAGCAAGCGCGGCGTCCGGGCCCGCCGCGTCCGCGCGTGACCCGCCGCGGACGCGGTCGCCGTCGCCTCGGGCGCAGCGATGGCACGCGCCACCCGGCTGGAGAAATCCGCCGGCAACAGGGCGTGCCCGCGACCGCGCAGGACCTCGCCGCAGACCTGCCAGCGCTCCCAGCATGTCGCCAGCTCGGCGTCGTGCTGCAGCCTGCGCAGCATGAAGCGCGCCTGGTCCGGTGACAGCTCGCCATCCAGCATCGCCGAGAGCTGCCGGCGGTTGTGGGCGTAAAGCTTGTCCGGCGGCGCCGGTTCGAAGTCGATGTCGTCGTAGTCGTTGGTCATCAGCGTGCTCATTGCGCCGCGCGTTCGGGCGCGGATCCGGTGTCCATCAGGGGTTCGAGCTCGATGTCGATCGCCTCGCGGGCGCGGAAGATCCGCGAGCGGACGGTGCCGATGGGGCAGTCCATGCGCGAGGCGATTTCCTCGTAGCTCAGGCCTTCGACTTCGCGCAGGGTAATGGCCGTGCGCAACTCCTCGGGCAGTGCTTGGACCGCGCGAAGCACCGTTTGTTCCATCTGCTGGCGCATCAGCTCTCGCTCCGGCGTGTCGTTGTCGCGCAGGCCGGTGGCGGAGTCGAAGTGTTCGGCGTCGCCAACCTCGATGTCATCGGTCGGCGGACGGCGGCTGTGCGCGACCAGGTGGTTCTTGGCGGTGTTGACCGCGATCCGGTGCAACCACGTGTAGAACTGCGAGTCGCCGCGAAAGGTGCCGATCGCGCGATAGGCGCGGATGAAGGTCTCCTGCGCGATGTCCTGGCACTCGCTCCAGTCGCGCACATAGCGCCCCACCACGGCGGCCACGCGATGCTGGTATTTGCGCACCAGCAGGTCGAACGCCGCCATGTCGCCCTGCTGGACGCGGCGGACAAGGTCCTGGTCGAGCCGCGTATTGTCGATTTCAGTCATCGGCCGGTGCTCTCCTCGGGACCGGCCCTTGGGGCCGGTTATGACCTTCACGCCGGGCAAAAGTTCCCTGCTGCAGGATCATCTGGGGTCGCGTTCAGCCGCGTGCAAGCCGCTTTGGCCGGGGCGGACCATTTGACGCCGGTGAAACAGACTCTGGATCATAGGCAATTCCCCCGTACCCGCACGGATGGTTCCGCATGATTCCTGGCCTCGACGGTCTGCGCTTCAGCCACTGGCAGGCGGAGCAGCGCACAGACGGCGTTGTGCTGCTCACTTTCGACCGCCAAGGCGAGTCGGTGAACACCTTCGCCCAGGACGTCCTGGTCGAACTCGACGCCCTGCTCGAACGGCTGGCGCTCGATCCCCCGAAGGCGCTCGTGCTGCGCTCCGGCAAGGCGAAGGGCTTCATCGCCGGCGCCGACATCCGCGAATTCGCCGAATTCGACGCCAGGGGCACCATCGGTGATTCCATCCGCCGCGGCCAGCAGGCCTTCCAGCGCCTGGCGGAACTGCCCTGCCCCACCGTGGCCGCGATCCACGGGTTCTGCATGGGCGGCGGCACGGAGATTGCGCTGGCCTGCCGCTATCGCGTGGCCAGCAACGACCCCTCCACGCGCATCGGCCTGCCCGAGGTGAAGCTGGGCATCTATCCCGGCTGGGGCGGCAGCGTGCGCCTGCCGCGCCTGGTGGGCACGCCGGCGGCGATGGACATGATGCTGACCGGACGCACGCTGTCGGCGTCGGCGGCGAAGAACATCGGCCTGGTCGACAAGGTGGTGGAACCGGCGCAGCTGGTCGACGCCGCGGCCGGGCTCGCGCTCAAGGGCGTGGTGCGCCCGCTCAAGCAGCGCTTCACGGGCTGGCTGACCAACACCGGGCCGGTGCGGCAACTGATGGCGCCGATGCTGGTCAAGCAGGTCGCGCGCAAGGCACGCAAGGAGCATTACCCCGCGCCTTACGCGCTGATCGAGACCTGGCGGCGCACCGGCGGCGGCATCCAGAACCGCCTCACCGCCGAGCGCAAGTCGGTGGTGAAGCTTGCGGGCACGCCGACCGCGCGCAACCTGACGCGGGTGTTCTTCCTCCAGGAGCGGTTGAAGGCGCTTGGCGGCAAGGACAGCGGCATCCAGCGCGTGCACGTGGTCGGCGCCGGGGTGATGGGCGGCGACATCGCGGCGTGGGCGGCGCTGAAGGGTTTCGAGGTCACGCTGCAGGATCGCGAGCAGGGCTATATCGACACGGCGCTGGCACGCGCGCAGGACCTGTTCGCGAAGAAGGTCAAAGTCGATGCGAAGCGGCCCGAGGTCGCGGCGCGACTGAAGTCGGACCTGGCCGGCGACGGCGTGGCCGGCGCGGACCTCGTGATCGAGGCGATCATCGAACAGCCCGACGCCAAGCGTTCGCTGTACGCGGGCGTGGAGCCAAAGCTCAAGGCCAACGCCCTGCTCACCACCAACACTTCCTCGATCCCGCTTGACGAGTTGTGCACCGGCCTCGCGCGACCGGCGCAGTTCGCCGGCCTGCACTACTTCAACCCGGTGGCGCTGATGCCGCTGGTGGAGATCGTGCGCCACGAGGCGATGGACGCCGATACCGAGCGCCGCCTTGCCGCGTTCTGCAAGGCGATCGACAAGCTGCCCGTGCCGGTGGCGGGGACGCCCGGCTTCCTGGTCAACCGGCTGCTGTTTCCTTACATGCTCGAGGCCGCTACCGCGTATTCGGAAGGCGTTCCGGGCGCGGTGATCGACAGGGCCGCGGTGAAGTTCGGCATGCCGATGGGTCCGATCGAACTGATCGACACCGTGGGCCTGGACGTGGCCGCAGGCGTGGGCGCCGAACTCGCGCCCTTCCTTGGCCTGCCGATCCCGGCATCGCTGGCGACGCCGCCCGGGACGGGCAAGCGCGGCAAGAAGGACGGCCAGGGCCTGTACGCCTGGGAAAACGGCAAGGCGAAGAAGCCGGAGGTGCCCAAGGACTACAAGGCGCCGGCAGACCTCGAGGATCGCCTGATCCTGCCGCTGGTCAACGAAGCGGTGGCGGCACTGCACGAAGGCGTGGTGGCCGACGGCGACCTGCTGGATGCGGGCGTGATCTTCGGCACCGGGTTCGCGCCGTTCCGGGGTGGCCCGATCCAGTACGTGCGCGAATCGGGGGCGGACGCCCTGCTGCTGCGGCTGAAGGCGTTGCAGGCAACGCACGGCGACCGGTTTGCGCCGCGCCCCGGATGGGATTCGCCGGCGCTGAGGCGCTGACGGAAAGCCCCGGATCCCGGGCGTTGCAATCGGGTGGCGGCGCCTACATCCGCGAAGTCCCCGGCTTGATGTCGGCATGCTTCCAGGCCGCGGCAAAGCTGCGCTCGGCCTCCGCCGCCTGTTGCCGCTTGCCCTGCGCGGCCAGGCTCAAAGCCAGCCCCTGCAGCGACCAGCCATTGTCCGGGTTGCGTCGCAGCTCTTCGCGGTAGACCTGTTCGGCCTCGGCGGCGCGACCGGCCTCCAGCAGGACGGCACCCAGCGAATGCCTGACTGGCGCGTGCCAGCCGGGCGGCTCGTCGTAGGGGATCGCATCTTCCATCGCCACCGCTTCTCGCAGGGCGGCCACGGCGTCGGCGTGCGCGCTCCTTGCATGCGCCAGCTCCGCGGTCACGATGCGTTCGGCGATTCGCGCCGAGTACGCCAGTGGATACCGGTCCCACACCATCAGCGTGTCCATCAGCGGGTCGGCCGCCAAGGGGCGCAGGGCGGCGAGGTGGCGCCCGGCGGCGTCCAGCCGATGCTGGCGCACGGCCGCCACGCCCTGCGCGTAGTGCCAGATCGCAGTGACATAGGGCAGGTCCGCGGCGGGGTTGGGCAGCGCCGCGATCTCGTCCCAGCGGCCGAAGCGCACGCGTTCGAACCACGGCGTCATCCAGTAGTGCTGCAGGCCCGCGAAGCCTGGTTGGCGCATCAGGTCGGGGAGGTCGGTGCGTTCGGCGGTGTGCTTCGCCGCCTCGCGCGCGACCGCGCTGTCGCCTTCCATGCTGGCCGCGAACCACAGGAAGTGATGGTTGTGCGGCACGTAGCCGAGCGGGTATACGCCGGCCACGTTGCCGCGGCACAGCGCGAGGTAGGCGTCGTCGGCTTCGATCGCACGCTGGTTGGCGATCACCGCGTCATGCCAGCGGCCGACGCGTGCATAGATGTGCGCCGGCATGTGCACCAGGTGACCGGAGCCGGGGATCAGTTCGCGCAGCCGGTCGGCGGCGACCACCCCCCGTTCGGGCATGGCCGAGGCTTCGACTGCATGCACGTACAGATGGAGCGCGCCGGAGTGGTCGGGATGATCGCCCATCACCGATTCGAGCACCGACACGATCTCCGCCGTATGCCCCTGGGGCTGCAGCTGCGCGTCGTAGTAGTCCCAGGGCTGCAGGTCCATCAGCGCCTCGGCGTGGAACACCGCGGCGTCGGGGTCGCCCGGACGCGCGTGCATCAGGCTGCGAGTGGCGGCGGCATAGGCCTCGTCCAGCGGGCGGCGATCCTCCGGCGGCTGCCGGGCGTAGCGCGCCTCCAGCGCATGGATGAACGCCTGCTCGCGCGGCGTGGCGCGGTCGGCAAGGGCCACGGCTTTCTGCAGGCGCTCCCAGGCACGCGCGTTGTCGGCCGGGTCCATCCCGGCGTTGACGTGCGGGCCGAGCACCAGCGCCGCGCCCCACCAGCACATCGCACAGGCGGGATCGAGTTCGGTGGCCTTGCCGAAGGCACGGCCCGCGGCGTCGTGGTTGAAGCCGTAGGTGAGGCTCAGCCCCTGGTCGAACCAGCGCTGCACCTCGGGATGCGAGCTGGTGACCGGGAAACTGTAGTCGCCCAGTCCCTCCAGCAGGTTGGCGCCCAGCGCCATTTCGGGGGGCGATACCGGCGCCTGCGACAACATCGCCGGGTCGTTGCCGGGTGTCGAACAGGCCGAGGCCAGGGCGAGTGCAAAAACGATTGGCGCGATGCGTAAGCGGGATTCCATGGGCCTGCTCCAGAGCCCCCTGCAATCGAACACAACGCGCCGGATCGTCGCCATCGGCCACGGCCCGCCGCCGCTGCCGACGAGCCTGCACTCCGGAGGGCTACATCGTATGCGTGGGCTTCTCGGCGGTCAGGCTTCCGGCCAGCAGGGTCTCGATGCGACCCTTCACGTTCTCGCCTTCGGCGGTGTCGGCGAACTGCACGCCGATGCCGGCGGTGCGGTTGCCCTGGGCGCCGGGCGGAGTCACCCAGACCACCTTGCCCGCGGCCGGCAGGCGCTCGCTGGATTCCGGCAGGGTCAGCAGCACGAAGACCTCGTCGCCGATGAAATAGCGCCGCGTGGTCGGCACGAAGATGCCGCCGTGCTTCAGATAGGGCATGTAGGCCGCGTACAGCTGGGCCTTGTCCTTGACTGCCAGGGACAGGATGCCCTGCCGCGCGCCGCCGCCGGTTGCACTCATCGCGTAACTCCCCTTGCCTTGTCGCCCGCCGCGTCGCGCCATGCGAGCAGCAGGTCCACCACCGCGAGATCGGCGCGGACCGTGCTGCGCAGCAGTTCGCGGGTGCGATTGGCCGCGTCGAACCAGGCCGCCAGCTTCCGGATTCCCGCGGGATCGGTCAAGCCGGCGGCGTGGTCGCGCGACAGGTCCGCGGCGTGAAGCAGGCGCTGCATCGCCGATTCGTCCGCGGTCCAGGCCTTGGCGACCTCCAGCGGCGAGGCCGTGTTCGATGCCACTTTGGCCAGGTCCGCGGCGACCTCGCGGCGCAGCGCCATGCCACCGTCGCGCAGCCAGGCATCGGCCAGGCCGGGATGGCCGCGCGCCGCAGCCAGGGCTTCGGTGGCGACTGCAGGCGCATGGCCCTGTGCCTGCAGCCAGGCCGCGGCCTCGTCTGCCGGCGGCAGGCGGAACTCGAGCCGCTGGCAGCGGCTGCGGATGGTTGCGGGCAGGCGCGCCGGGTTGGCGCTCAGCAGCCACAGGTAGCGCCCGGGCACCGGCTCTTCCAAGGTCTTGAGCAGGGCGTTGGCGGCGGCATCGTTCATGTCGTCGGCGGGATCGATGATCGCGACCTTCGCGCTGCCGTATTGCGGGGTGGTGGCCAGGCGCGCAGAGAGCTCGCGCACCTGGTCCACGGGAATCACCGTCATCTGCCGCGCCGGCGAGGGGGTGTGGCGCCAGGCATGGCCGACGAAGATCGCGTCCGGATGGCCCGGGTGGCCCCAGGGCTGCGACAGCGTGCCATCGGGCCGCTGCTCCAGCGGATCCTTCTGCGAGCGCGAGCGGTACAACACGCAGGGGCGGCACTGGCCGCAGGGGCGCGCGGTGCCGTCGGTCGCCTGGCAGAGCAGGCGTGCCGCGAGGCGTTCGGCGACCACGCGCTTGCCGAGCATGGCCGGACCGGTGAACAGCAGCGCGTGGCCCATGCGTCCGCCCTCGAGCGCGGCGGCGGCGTGGTCATATACCCGCTGCTGCCAGGGCGCGAGCGGCGCGTCGAAGCTCATGCCCCGCTCCGCGATGCGCGCAGCGCGGCAAGCGCCGCCGCCACCACTTCGTCCACCGGGCGAGACGCGTCGACCACGCGGAAGCGCGCGGGCTCGGCCGCTGCGCGCGCGAGGAAGGTCGCGCGCACGCGCTCGAAGAACGCGTCACGTTCGCGCTCGATGCGGTCGGGCTGCGGGTCACGAGTGAGGATGCGCGCGCGGCCGTGGGCCACGTCGATATCAAGCAGCAGCGTCAGTCCGGGGCGGACGCCGACCACGCGGCGCTCGAGGGCGGCGATGAAGTCCACGTCCAGGCCGCGGCCGCCGCCCTGGTAGGCATAGCTGGAATCGGTGAAGCGGTCGCACAGCACCCAGGCACCGCGCTCGAGCGCCGGCAGCACGGTCGCGCGCACGTGCTGCGCGCGCGCGGCGAACATCAGCAGCAGCTCGGTCTCGGCTGCGACCGCCTCCTCGCCGGGGTGCAGCAGCAACTCGCGGATCTTCTCCGCCAGCGGCGTGCCGCCGGGTTCGCGCGTGACCACCACTTCGCCGCCGTCGGCCATGAGCGCGTCACGCAGCGCGGCCAGCACCGTGGTCTTGCCGGCGCCCTCGCCGCCTTCCAGCGAGACCAGGCGCGGATGCATGGGCACTGCGCTCATCGCGGCCCGTGCTGTTCGCGATAGCGCTGCACGTACTGGCGCACGGCGGCGTTGTGCGCCTCGAGCGAGGGCGAGAACACGTGGCGGCCGCTGCCGTCGCCGATGGCGACGAAGTACAGCGCGTCGGTCTCCTCCGGCTGCGTGGCCGCACGCAGCGCGGCGGCGCCGACCATCGCGATCGGTGTCGGCGGCAGGCCGTCGCGGGTATAGGTGTTGTACGGCGTGTCGGTGAGCAGGTCGCGGCGGCGGATGTTGCCGTCGTAGCCGCTGCCCATGCCGTAGATCACCGTCGGGTCGGTCTGCATGCGCATGCCGATGCGAAGCCGGCGGGTGAACACGCCGGCGATCATGGGCCGCTCTTCGGCGATGCCCGTTTCCTTCTCCACGATCGAGGCCAGCACCAGCGCCTCCTCGGGGGTATGGATCGGCAGGTCGTCGGCGCGTGCCTGCCAGGCGGCGTCCAGCGCAGCATCGAGGTCGGCGGCGGCGCGGCGCAGCAGGTCGACGTCGCTGTCGCCGCGGTCATAGGCGTAGGTTTCCGGCAGGAACCGGCCCTCGGGATGCACGCCCTCGCGGCCCAACGTCGCCATCAGCGCGGCGTCATCGACCTCGTGCAGGGTCTGCACCAGCGGCGTGGCGCGGGCCAGCGCGGCGCGCAGCTCGCGGATGTTCCAGCCCTCGACGATGGTGAAGCGATGGTGCACCACCTTGCCGTCGCGCATGTGCCCGAGCAGCTGCCTGGCGGTGATGCCGGGCTCCAGCGCGTACTCGCCCACCTGGATATGGCCGTCGGTCCTGAGCTGCCGCGCCAGCAGGCGCCACTCGAGGTCGCGGCCTGCGTCGATGCCCTGCCCGCGCAGGCGCGTGACCACGCTGCGCAGCGTGTCGCCGCGCTCGACCATCAGGTTGTCTCCGGCCTCGACGCCCGGCAGCGGCCCGGTGGCGAAGCGCTGGTAGCTGCTCCAGGCCTGGTAGCCGACCGCGCCGGCCACGATGGCCGAGAGCAGGAACAGCACGAGGACGATGCGCTTGAACGCCTTCATGGCGCGCGCCCGGCGGTGTGGCGATGGCGGTCGGAATGCATGCGCCGAAGGATACCGTGCCCGCCGCGGCGCCGGTCAGGCACCGATGGCCTGCAGCATGCCGCGGGCCTTGGCGCGGGTCTCGTCAAGCTCGTGCACCGGGTCGGAATCTGCGACGATCCCGGCGCCGGTGCGGAAGCGCAGCGCATGGCCGCTGACCTCTGCGCTGCGGATCAGGATGTTGAGGTCCATGTCGCCGCTGCGGTCGAGCCAGCCCATGGCGCCGGTATAGGCGCCGCGGCCGACGCCCTCCAACTCGGCGATGATCTCCATGCAGCGCACCTTGGGCGCCCCGGTGATCGTGCCGCCGGGGAACACCGCGCGCAGCACCTCGCCGGGCGTGGCATCCGCGCGCAGTCGCCCGCGCACGTTGCTGACGATGTGGTGCACGTGGGCGTAGCTCTCCACCACCATCAGCTCGTCGACCTCGACGCTGCCGGCGCGGCTGACGCGGCCGAGGTCGTTGCGCTCGAGATCGACCAGCATCACGTGCTCGGCACGCTCCTTGGCATGGCCGACCATCTCCCGGATGCGCTCGATGTCGTCGTCGCCCGGCAGCCGTGGCCGGGTGCCCGCGATCGGCCGGGTCTCGACCAGGTCGCCCCGCACCGACACCAGGCGCTCGGGCGAGGCGCTGACCACCGCGCCGGCGTCACCCAGGTCGAACAGGCCGGCGAACGGCGCCGGGTTGGCGCGGCGCAGGCGCTCGTACAGCGCAGCGGGTGCAAGCGGCGCGTCGAAGCGCGCCTCCCAGCCCCGCGACAGGTTCACCTGGAACACGTCGCCGGCGCGGATGTACTCCAGCGCACGGGCGACGGCGGCGAGGTAGTCGCCGTCCGGGTCTTCGCGACAGTCGCGCAGCGTCGGCCAGTGCAGCGCGGCGGTGGAGGCGGCGCTTGGTTTCACGGAATCCACCAGCACCTGCTCCAACAACGCCTCGGCGCCGTGTTCCGCCAGCACCACCGTTTCGCCGCTGGCGCGGTCGCGCAGCACCGCCGCCGGACAGCGGCAGGCCACGGCCACGGGCAGCGCACCTGGCGCGGGCGGCAGGCGCAGCACCGGCTCCACCTGCGCGCCAAGCTCATAGCCCAGCAGCAGCGCCCAACCGCCCTGGAATGGCCACGGCGAAGGCGCGCGCGGCCGGCGCAAGGCGCCCCAGTCGGCGTCGAGGCTACGCAGGAAGTCATCGCTCACGGGCGTGCTGTCTTCGCGCGTGCTGTCTTCGCGCGTGCTGTCTGCGAGCGATACGTCCGCAGGCGTGCCCTCAGCAGACGTGCCGTCGCTGCGCCGCGTGCTGCCGTCGCGACCGAGCGTGATGCGCGCGCCGTCGGCCACGAGCAGCATGTCCCAGCGCCCGAGCGCGGTGCCCGACGCCACGGATTCGAGCAGCAGCGGATAGCGTGCGGGCGCACGGCGCTGCAGCGCGAGCAGGTCGAGGCCGTGCGCGAGCGCGCGGACGTGGGTCATATGCGGATTCCGCCGCCTGCAGCGGCACCGTGCTCAGATGCGCCGGAAGACGAGACTGCCGTTGGTGCCGCCGAAGCCGAACGAATTCGACATCGCCACGTCGACCTGCTGCTCGCGCGCGGTGTGCGGCACGTAGTCGAGGTCGCAGCCTTCGGAAGGATTGTCGAGGTTGATGGTCGGCGGGATCACGCCGGTATGCAGCGCCATCGCAGAGAACACCGCCTCGACGCCGCCCGCGGCGCCCAGCAGGTGGCCGGTCATCGACTTGGTCGAGCTGACCATCACCTTGCGCGCGTGTGCGCCGAGCACGCTCTTGATGCCCATGGTCTCGGCCAGGTCGCCGGCCGGCGTGGAGGTGCCGTGGGCGTTGATGTAGCCGACCGCGGACGGATCGATGCCGGCGTCGCGGATCGCGGCCACCATGCAGCGCGCGCCACCCTCGCCGTTCTCGCTGGGCGCGGTCATGTGGTACGCATCGCCGCTCATGCCGAAGCCGGCGAGCTCGGCGTAGATGCGGGCGCCGCGCGCCTTCGCGCGTTCGTATTCCTCGATCACGAGGATGCCGGCGCCGTCGCCCATGACGAAGCCGTCGCGGCCCTCGTCCCAGGGACGCGAGGCGCGCTGCGGATCGTCATTGCGGGTCGACAGCGCCTTCATCGCGCAGAAGCCGCCGAGCGAGGTCGGCGTGGTGGCGAACTCGGCGCCGCCGGCGATCATCGCGTCGGCGTCGCCGTACTGGATCATGCGCATCGCCAGGCCGATGTTGTGCGTGGCCGTGGTGCAGGCGGTGACCGCGGCGATGTTGGGGCCCTTCGCGCCGGTGATCATCGACACGTGGCCGGCGATCATGTTGATGATCGTGCTGGGCACATAGAACGGCGAGATCTTGCGCGGGCCGCCTTCGTGGAACTTGACGGTGGTTTCCTCGATGCCCTTCAGGCCGCCGATGCCGGCGCCGATCGCGACGCCGATGCGCTCGGGGTCGGCGGCCACGTCCAGCCCCGCGTCGGCGATCGCCATCATCGAGGCGGCCACGCCGTAGTGCACAAAGGGATCCATCTTCTTGACGTCCTTCGGCGGGATCCACTGCGTGGGATCGAAGTCCTTCACCTCGCCCGAGATCCGGGTGGCGAAAGCCGAAGCGTCGAAATTGGTGATCGGGCCGATGCCCGAACGGCCGTCCACGATGCCCTGCCATGACGAGGCCAGGTCATTGCCAAGCGGCGACAGGATGCCGAGGCCGGAGATGACGACGCGACGCTTGGACATGTGGACTCCTGGACGGTTGAACACGCCGCCGAGCGGCGCGCCGGAAACGCCCGAGGCCGCATCAGCGGCCCCGGGTTTTTTACTCGTTGCGGCGCGCTGCGCCGCCTGGCGAGTCAGGCCTTGACGTGCGTCTTGACGTAGTCGATCGCCTGCTGCACCGAAGTGATCTTTTCGGCTTCTTCATCGGGGATCTCGCACTCGAACTCTTCTTCGAGCGCCATCACCAGCTCGACGGTATCGAGGGAATCCGCACCCAGGTCGTCGACGAAGGAGGCGCTTGCGCTGACCTCGTCTTCCTTGACGCCCAGTTGTTCGACGACGATCTTCTTGACGCGCTCTTCGATGCTGCTCATAGGTATCCGGCTCCGGTGGAGGCTGTTGCGGTGGGTAGTGTAAGGGATTCGGGTGGAGGTGGTAGCGGCCGGGTGTGTCCCTTTCCGTTCAGGGACCTGCCGACCGCTCCCGTCACGGCATGTACATGCCGCCGTTGACGTGCAGGGTTTCGCCCGTGATGTAGCCGGCGTCCGGGCCGGCCAGGAAGGCAACGGCGCGGGCGATGTCCGCGGGCTCGCCCAGGCGGCCGAGGGCGATCTGCGCCGCCATGGCGGCCTTGGCGTCCTCGGGCAGGTCGCGGGTCATGTCGGTGCTGATGAAGCCCGGCGCGACCACGTTCACGGTCACCCCGCGGCTGCCGATCTCCTTCGCCAGCGACTTGGAGAAGGCGATGATGCCGGCCTTGGCGGCGGCGTAGTTGGCCTGGCCGGCGTTGCCCATCACGCCGATCACCGAAGCGATGCTGACGATGCGGCCGCGGCGGGCCTTCATCATGCCGCGCATGACCGCCTTGGAGGCGCGGTAGACGCTGGTCAGGTTGGTGTCGAGGATGGCCTGCCAGTCCTCGTCCTTCATCCGCATCAGCAGGTTGTCGCGGGTTATGCCGGCGTTGTTGACCAGGATCGAGATCGGGCCGATGTCCTTGGTGATCGAATCGACCAGCGCTTCGATCGCGCCCGGCGTGGTCACGTCAAGCACGCGGCCGTGGCCGCCCTGCGCCGCGAGGCGTTCGCCGATCGCGGTGGCGCCGCCGTCGCTGGTGGCGGTGCCGACGACCGTCGCGCCACGCGCGGCCAGCTCGTCCGCGATCGCCGCCCCGATGCCACGGCTTGCGCCGGTCACCAGCACGATCTCGCCTTTCAGTTCCTGGGTCATTCTGCTTCTGCCTGTATCAGTAAGAGCTTTGCCACGGATTTACGCGGATTGTTCACGGATTTACACGGATAAAACAGGAAAGGGCCGCAGCGGTCCCCCGCTTGTGCCTTTTCATCTGCACTTGCCCTGTCCGCGTGGATCCGCCCTTACGCGCGTAAATCCGTGGCAAGAATCAGCTGTTCCATTCTGCCAGTGCCGCGTCGAAGTCTGCGACGGTACCGAGGGCGCGGGCGTCGAGGGACTTGTCGATGCGGCGGGCCAGGCCGGTGAGGACCTTGCCGGGGCCGCACTCGCCGATGCGGGTGGCGCCGCGGCTGGTCAGGGCCTGCACGCAGTCGGTCCACTGCACGGGCAGGTACAGCTGGCGGACCAGCGCGTCGCGGATCGCCTGCACGCCTTCGTGGACCTCGGCATCGACGTTCTGCACCACCGGCAGCGCGGGCTCGCGCCATGCCAGGCCCGACATCGCCTCGGACAGGCGGTTGGCCGCCTCGCGCATCAAGGGCGTATGCGAGGGCACGCTGACGGCGAGCTTCACCGCCTTGCGCACGCCCTTGGCGGCAAGCAGTTCCAGCGCGCGGTCGACCGCAGCAGCATGGCCGCCGATCACCACCTGGCCCGGCGAATTGAAATTGGCGGGCACCACCACTTCGTCACCCGACGCTTCGGTGCAGGTCTCGCGAACAAGCGCGTCCTCGGCGCCGATGACGGCGGCCATGGCGCCCGTACCGGCGGGTGACGCGGCCTGCATCAGCTGGCCACGCAGGCGCACCAGGCGCGCGGCATCGGCCAGCGGCAGCGCACCGGCCGCGACCAGCGCCGAGTACTCGCCCAGGCTGTGGCCGGCCAGCAGCGAAGGCGCCGGCCCGCCCGCGGCCTGCCAGGCGCGCCATACGGCCACGCCCCCGGCCAGCAGCGCCGGCTGGGTGAACTCGGTGCGGTTGAGCTGCTCTGCATCGGCATCCTGCGACAGCGCCCAGAGATCGATCCCGGCACCCTCGGAGGCCTCGGCGAAGACCTCGCGCACCACGTCGCCGCGCCCGGCAAGGTCGGCGAGCATGCCCGGCGACTGCGAGCCCTGGCCCGGGAAAACGAATGCAAGCTGCGAAGCGGTCAAGAGGCGGTCCAGATCAAAAAAGCCGGGCGATGATAAGCCCGAACCACCCGCCCCGTCTGTACCCGCCCGTATTGAGCCGGACCTGCACGCCGCAGCGACCCGGTCCGCTCGCTCCTCGCCACCCTCGACCCAGCCGGGAGGGATCCCCCGGAAACGCAAAAGGGCCGCGGTTTCCCGCGACCCTTTCGCCATGCAGCGTGCAGTTGCCCTGGCTCAGTAGCGCAGCAAAGCCGAGCCCCAGGTGAAGCCGCCGCCGAAGGCTTCGAGCAGCAGCAGTTGGCCGCGCTCGACCTTGCCCGAACGCACCGCTTCGTCCAGCGCCAGCGGCACCGAGCCAGACGAGGTGTTGCCGTGCTTGTCGACGGTCACGATCACGCGTTCCATCGGCATTTCCAGGCGTTTGGCCGTGGCTTCGATGATGCGCAGGTTGGCTTGGTGCGGGATCAGCCAGTCGATCTCGCTGCGATCGATGCCGTTGGCCTCGAGCGTCTCCTCGACGATGCTGTCCAGCGCGCGCACCGCGTGCTTGAACACGTCGCTGCCGGCCATCTGGATGCGCACGCCGGCGTTCTTTTCGTTTTCCTTGAAGCCGACCGAGACCCCGACCGGGTTCCACAGCAACTCCTTCTTCGCACCGTCCGCGTGCAGGTGCGTGCTGAGGATGCCGGTTTCGGTATCGGCCTTGAGCACTACCGCGCCGGCGCCGTCGCCGAACAGCACGCTGGTGGTGCGTTCACCCCAGTCGATCATGCGCGTCAGCGTCTCGGAGCCGATCACCAGCGCGGTCTTGACCGAGCCGGAAGCGATGAATTTCTCGGCCACGCTGAGCGCGAAGATGAAGCCCGAGCACGCCGCGTTGACGTCGAACGCCGGGCAGCCCGCCACGCCCAGCCGCGCCTGCACCAGGCAGGCGGTGGACGGGAAGATGAGATCGGGCGTGGTCGTGCCGACGATGATCAGCTCGACCTCGGCGGCTTCGATACCCGCGGCTTCCAGCGCGCGCACGGCGGCATGGAAGGCCAGGTCACCGGTGGTCTCGCCCTCGGCGGCGATGTGGCGCTGGCGGATGCCGGTGCGCGCCGCGATCCATTCGTCCGAGGTATCGACGAACTTGGCGAGGTCGTCGTTGGTCAGGACCTTGGCCGGCAGGTAGCTGCCGGTCCCTGCAATGCGCGCGTACATGCGCGGTGCGGCGGACTCACTCATTACGAAGACGGACCTCGCGTGTTGCTGGGCGCCACGAATGGCGCCGACGGCTGCGTGGCGCACGGGGCGCCACGGCCAGGGCATCGCCCGCGATGGATGCGGGCGCGCTGAGGATCAGTCTTCCTCGGCCACGCGGGTCTTGGGCACGATCACCTGGCGGCCGCGGTAGAAGCCGTCGGCGGTCATGTGATGGCGCAGATGGGTCTCGCCCGACACCGGGTCGGTCGCCAGCTGCTTGGCGCTCAGCGCGTCGTGTGCGCGGCGCATGCCGCGGCGCGAGGGGGAAACACGGGATTTCTGTACAGCCATGGGAGTGCTCCAGCAGCAGGAATTATCAATCGGGGATCCGGGCGATCCGGATCCGGTCAGTCTTTCTTCTTCAGCGCAGACAACGCCGCGAACGGGTTGATCTGCGCCTCTTCGTCGGCGGCGACCGGCCAGTCGCGTTCGACGCTTTCCGACCCGGGCGCCACCGGTACCACCGGCACCGCCAGGATCAGCTCGTCTTCGACGAGGTCGACGGGGCGGATGGCGCCGTCGTCGGCCACGACCAGGGCTTCGTACCCTGGAGGCAGCGCGGCTTCGGCAGCCTCGCCCTCGTCATCCCCCGCCCGCAGCAGCCCCAGCCGCTGCACCAGCGACACCGGGAGCTCGAAGCGCTGCAACGTGCGCTGGCACAGCAGCGGCAGGCGCGCCTCGATCCCCAGCTCGACGTAGGGCACCTGCAACGCGTCGCGATCGAAGGAGACGGTGCAGGACACCTCGCCTTCGTCGTCGGCCAGCGCTTCGCGCAGGCGCGGCAGCGCGGACAGCGGCAGGCGGCCGACGAACTCCCGCCGGGCCGCAACCATGCGCCAAGCGTCCACTACTTCGGGCACGTCTGCGGACATAAGCCGCAAAATGTTAGGCCTCGGGCCGGCCCGTGTCAAACCCGGCCGGCGCCGGGAATCCATGCCCAGTCGCCCCGCGGCACCGGTTTGCCACGGGCTCGGGTTCCCCGGCAGACTGCGGGCCCGCACGCGAGGCCTCCGGTTTGACGCCCACACTGCTGTCGATCGCACTCCTGGTACTCATCGTGGCGACGGCCGGGGCGGTGCTTGGCCGCCGCGCGGGCCGGATCCGGCACCGCCAGGCGATGGCCGGCGTGCTGGACGCCGCCGACGCGCTGGAAACGCGGTTGCGCGCCGCCCGCAGCGAGATCGAAGCCGTGGCTGGCGAAGGCGGCGATCCGGTGCGCGAAGCGCTGCAGGAAATGCTCCGCCAGCGCCTGTGGCTGCAGCAGCACGGATCCGCCGCGTCCGTGGACCAGCTCGACGCCGTCCGCGGCTCGATCGACGCCGCCCGTGCGCGCATCGACCAGCAGCTTCGGCACATCGAACGCGCCCGGGCGCCGCTGCCGTGACCGGCGATCCGGGCCTGGTGCTGGCCTCCACCTCGCCCTACCGCCGCGAGCTGCTGGCCAGGCTGGGCCTGCCGTTCGGCACCGTGCGGCCCGAGGTGGACGAAACCCCGCTGGCAGGCGAAACCCCGTCTGTGCTGGCCCTGCGCCTGGCCGGGGCCAAGGCCCGTGCCGTCGCCGCGCTGCACCCGGCCGCGCGCGTGATCGGCTCCGACCAGGTCGCGGATTTCAACGGCCTGGCCCTTGGCAAGCCCGGTGGCCGCGAAGCGGCGATCGCCCAGCTGCAGGCGATGTCGGGACACGCGGTGGCTTTCCGAACCGCCGTGGCCCTGGCCAGCGCCGGCGGCGTGGCCACGGCGCTCGACACTACCCTGGTGCGCTTCCGCCGGCTTGGGCTGCACGAGATCGAACGCTACGTCGACCGCGAGCAGCCCTTCGACTGCGCCGGCAGCTTCAAGTCCGAAGGCCTTGGGATCGTCCTGTTCGAGGCCATCGAAAGCCGCGACCCCACTGCCCTGGTCGGTCTGCCGCTGCTGGACACCGTCCGCCTGCTGCGCGAATCCGGACTGTCGCTGCCCTGAGCTTCAGCGCGCGACCTCCACCGGCTGGTCCGCGGCGGCGCGCTCCGGGGCGGCGGCATCCACGATGATGCGCTGTTCCGACCAGTCCTCGACGCTGCCGTCCCGGCCATGCAGCCGAAGCCCGAGCCAGTGCTCGCCGGCGCTGCCGGGGGGCAGGTCCACGCGCGCGGAGAAGCCCACCGCGGGGTGGCCGGCATCGGTGGAGATGCCCCAGTACGTGGCCACGCCCGGGCTGTCGATGCCGTAATCGGCCTCCGCCACCACCGCGCCCTTGAGCAGCACCTCGACCCGCTCGATGCCGACGCCGTCCTTGAACGCCCAGCCGCGGACATCGAAGGCGGTCCCGACCCGTGCGTCGGCGGCGGGTGCGTCGATCCAGGCCATCGCCGGCAGCGTGCAAGCCGCATCGGCGTCCCCGCGCTCCGCGATCGCGAACAGCAAAAAGCGCGTGCGCCCGTGGTCGACGTTGAGCACGCGCGGCGGCGGCAGTGGCCCGAAGCGGCGGCACAGCGCGTGGTAGCGCAGCAGCAGGTGCTTGTATTCCACCTCGCTGGCGGCGATCACCAGCAGCACGGGACCGCCGGCATCGGTGGCCCCGGTCGCTTCGAGGCCCCACAGGCGCAGCTGCGGCGCGCGCCCGTGCTGACGGTTGACCGGATGCTCCAGCACTTCGATCGAAGGATCGTGCAGCGCGAAGCCGAGCTCGGCGCCGATCTTGAAGTTGTCCGCCACCAGCCGCGTGCCAGCCGGCATCTCCGCGTGCAGTTCGCGCACGGCGTCGGCAAGCACGTCCCAGCCGGCGAAATTGGACGGATACCATTTCAGCGAAGCCGTGCGCGCCCTCAGTTCCGGCACCGAAACCAGCGCGTGGTAGCCGAGCACCGCGGCCAGCCCGATGCCTGCGCTGGCCCATGCCAGCACGCGCAGCCAGCGCGGCCACCGCGCCAGCAATGCCGGCAGGAGCGGCAGCAGCGCCACGAGCCCGGGCAGCGGCCAGTGGAAGCTGACCCGCTCGGTGTCGGCGAAGAAGCCGAGCACGAAGAATCCAAGCACGACCAGGCCGCCCGACAAGGCGATGAAGCGCACCGGCTCGCTCGCGTCGCGCGCGCCGCGCCAGCCGGCCCACAGCAGCGCGGCGAACAGCAGTGGCGTCGCCAGCAGGGCCTGGATGGCGATGAACCACGTGCCTTCGGGATGCCATGCCCAGGGATGGCGGTCGACCAGCTGGAAGCGCAGACCGGCCTCCGCGTTCTCGAAATTCCAGGCCAGCAGCGGCGTCCAGGCGGCCGCCCCGAAGGCGATCGCGATCCACAGCCGCGGGTCGCGCAGCGCCTGCCGCCCCTGCGGCAGCGCCAGCAAGGCCAGCGCACCCACGCCGATCACGGCCGCAAAGCGGTAGTGGCTCAGCGCACCGATCGCCAGGCCCACGGCCAGCTGCAGCGCGGCGCCGTAGCCGACCCCGCGCAGCAGGCGCGTGCCCGCATCCAGGCACAGCAGCGTGGCCACGACCATCGCCGCATCCGGCAGCGCCATCAGCCCCAGGGTGCCCGACAGCGGCAACAGCAGCGCCGCGATGCCGGCCACCCAGCCCGACCGCTCGCCGTATTCGCGCGCGGTGATCCGCGCCACCAGCCAGGGCACCAGCGACGCCAGCAGCAGGAAGGGCATGCGCAGCGCCAGCGTGCCTTCGCCGAACACCGTGGTGCCGATGCGGATCAGCCATGCGGTCAGTCCCGGCAGGTCCGAATAGGCCCAGGCCAGGTGCCGGCTCTCCTGCCAGTAGAAGGCCTCGTCCACGAACAGCGGCAGGCGCGCGGCAACCACCGCCTTGAGCAGCAGCAGCGCGCACCACAGGGCGACGAAGGTCGCACGTGCGTCGATCTTTTCCCGCATCCGGCAACGACCTCGTTACACTTCGGTGGACCCTTACGGAGCCCGGCATGACTGCACGGTCCGCAAACCCGGACATGCTACCCGACGCCCTGCGCAAGTCCCTGCATCTTGCCGAGTCGCAGGTGAACTCACTGGTGCTTGGCAAGGCGCAGGCGGTGCGCTTCGCCTTCACCGCGCTGCTCTCCGATGGCCACCTGCTGATCGAGGACCTGCCCGGCCTGGGCAAGACCACGCTGGCGCATGCGCTGGCGGCGACGCTGGGCCTCGGCTTCCAGCGGGTGCAGTTCACTTCCGACCTGCTGCCCTCGGACATCGTCGGCGTGTCGGTGTACGACGCGCAGGCCGCGGGCTTTACCTTCCATCCCGGGCCGGTGTTCGCGCACGTGCTGCTGGCCGACGAGATCAACCGCGCCCCGCCACGCACGCAGAGCGCCCTACTCGAGGCCATGGCCGAGCACCAGGTCACCGTGGATGGCAGCACGCACCTGCTACCCGATCCGTTCTTCGTGATCGCGACCCAGAACCCGGTCGACCTCGCGGGCACCTATCCGCTGCCGGACTCGCAGCTGGACCGCTTCCTTCTGCGGCTGCAGCTGGGGTATCCCGACGCCGAGGCCGAGCGCGCGCTGCTGGCCGGTAGCGACCGTCGCCACCTGATCGCCCGGGCCATGCCGATGCTCGGCGGGGATGACGTCCTGCGCCTGCGCGAGGCGGTGCTGTCGGTGCACGCCAGCGATGCGCTGGTGCGCTACGTGCAGGCGCTGCTCGAGCGCAGTCGCCACCACGCCGGGGTCCGCGTTGGGCTGTCGCCGCGCGCGGGCATCGCCCTGCTGCGCGCGGCGCGCGCGCACGCGCTGCTGCTCGGGCGCGGCCACGTACTGCCCGACGACATCCAGGCGCTGTTCGCCGCGGTGGCCGCGCATCGGCTGGTGGCCGACGCCGACGCAGGCGACGAGACCGCGCTGGCGCAGGCGATCCTGCACGCCGTCGCGGTCGACTGAGCATGCCGGCGGGGCTGCTTTCCGGCCTGCGCGCACGCCTGGGGGCGCTGGCGCGGCCGAGGAGCCGGGAGCCGCTGCCGGTCGCCTTCGACCGCCGGCGCATCTACGTCCTGCCCACCGCCTTCGGCGCCTTCTTCGCCGCACTGCTGGCGGTGATGCTGCTGGGCGCCCTGAACTACAACAACAACCCCGCCCTGTTGCTGGCCCTGCTGCTGGCCGGGGCCGGCAACACCAGCCTGTTCGCCGCGCACCTGCAGCTGTCGGGATTGCGGATGGTGGCAGTCGATGCCGAACCCGTGCCCGCCGGCGCGCCGATCACGCTGCGCGTGCATCTGCGCGCCGATGCAGCGCGCCCGCGCCGTGGCCTGCGCCTGCGCACCGGCGACGCCGAGGCCACCTGCTCGCTGGTGGACGGCGCCGGCGAGGCGCGGCTGATGCTGCCAACGGAACGCCGCGGCTGGCTGCGTCCCGGGCGCATCACCGTGTCGACGACGCGGCCGCTCGGCATCGCCCGCGCCTGGGCCTATGCCTGGCCGGCGGAGCCACTGCTCGTGTATCCACGCGCCGAAGCCGACGGGCCGCCGCTGCCGCACGGTGCCGGCGACGCGCCGCAGGCGCGGCTGCATCCGTCGGGTGACGACGTGCACCACCTGCGTGCCTATCGACGCGGCGATTCGCGGCGGGCCATCGCCTGGAAGCCGTCGGCGCGGCGCGGATCGCTGCTGGTGCGCGAGTACGAGCAGGCGCAGGGCGCGGACGTGGTGCTGGACTGGTCGCTGTTGCCGCTTGCGTACGAGGACCGCATCCGGCGCCTGGCGCGCTGGGTGGACCAGGCCGAACGCGAGGGCCGCCGCTACCGGCTGCAGCTGCCGCGGCAGGCGATCGGCCCGGGCCGCGGCGTGGCGCACCGGCATGCCTGCCTGCGCGCGCTGGC
Organism: Luteimonas yanweni; assembly: GCF_039548475.1. Classification (NCBI taxonomy): domain Bacteria; kingdom Pseudomonadati; phylum Pseudomonadota; class Gammaproteobacteria; order Lysobacterales; family Lysobacteraceae; genus Luteimonas; species Luteimonas yanweni. Next base: position 73,351 of record NZ_JBCLVC010000011.1, read on the forward strand.
CCTGCTGCCGTCCATCGCGGGTGAGCCGGATGGCCGACGTGGCTGAGGCAGGCCGCCGCAGCCCGGCGCTCGACGTGCAGGCGCGGGGCTGGACCCTGGCCGCGGCGGGCGCGTGCCTGCTGCCGCTGCTGCTGCAGCTGCCGGGGCCGCTTGCCGCGGGGTTGGCCGCGGTCGCCGCCGTGGTCGGCGTGCTGTCCTGGCGCCGCCGCCTGCCGGCAGCGCTGCGCCTGTTGCTGTCCGTGGCGCTGGTGGCGGTGGTATTGGCCGGATCCGGGTTCAACTTCGGCCGCGACACCGGCTGCGCGTTGCTGGCGGCCATGCTCGCGCTGAAGCCGATGGAACTGGCCACCCTGCGCGATGCGCGCAGCCTGCTGGGCTTTGCCCTGTTCGCACCGTTCGCGACCTTCCTCCTCGACCAGGGGCCGCTGAGCCTGCTGCTCGGACTCGGTGCCGCGCTGCTGGCGCTTGCGTCGATGCTGCGACTGGCCGAGGCCGAAAGCGGGGATGCCGCCGCCATGCCGCCGCGCGAGCGCCTGCGGCGGGTGTGCGGCATGGTCGCCATCGGCCTGCCGCTGGCGCTGGCCGCCTTCTGGCTGTTCCCGCGCATGGCCACGCCGCTGTGGGGCATGCCGGAGCGCGCGATCACCCGCACCGGACTGTCGGACAGCATGTCGCCCGGCGAGTGGATCGACATGCTGGTCGACGACAGCCCGGCCCTGCGCGTCACCTTCGACGGCGCCACGCCGCCGACGTCGGAGATGTACTGGCGCGGTCCCGTGCTGTGGAACTACGACGGCCGCGAGTGGACCGCCTCGCAGTGGTTCAGCGCGCTGCCGCCGGCCGCCATCGAGCACGGCGCCACGCGCTACAGCTACGAGGTCGACGTCGAACCCACCGAACGCCGCATGCTGGTCGCCCTGGAGCTCCCGGTGGCGACGCCCGACGGCGTGCAGCGCGCCTACGACCACACGCTGGCCACGCGCCGCCCCTTGGCCTCGGTGACGCGCTGGCGCATGACGTCGGCCGTGCCGGTCTCGTTCGAACCCGAGCTCCGGCCACTCCTGCGCAGCGCCGCGCTGCGGCTGCCCGAGGGCTTCAATCCGCGCACGCAGGCGCTGGCCCGGCAGTGGCGGATGGACGCCGGCGAGGGCGCCGCCGCCGACGCGGCGATCGTCGACCGCGCCCTGGCCTGGATCCGCGCCGAGTTCGGCTACACGCTGAGCACGCCCCTGCCCGGCCGCCACGCCGTGGACGAATTCCTGTTCGAGCACCGGGAAGGCTTCTGCGAGCACTTCAGCCAGGCCTTCGTCGTGCTGATGCGCGCGTCCGGCATCCCCGCACGCGTGGTGACCGGCTATGTGGGCGGCTACCGCAATCCCGTGGGCGACTACTGGATCGTGCGCAACTCCGATGCCCACGCCTGGGCCGAAGCCTGGCTGCCCGGGCGCGGCTGGGTGCGCGTGGACCCGACCGCGGCCGTCGCGCCCGAACGCATCTACGACACCATCGCCGATCGCGCCGGGCGCAGCCCGGGCGGCCTGCAGGCGCTGGGCCCGATGCTGGGCGTGGGCGACTGGATGCGGCGCGGCTGGAACGACCTGGTGCTCGGTTTCGATGCGGACCGCCAGCAGCGCATCCTGCAGGCCTTCGGTGGCCGCGAGCTGGGCGGCGGCCAGCTGGCGCTGCTGTTCGCGCTGGTGGCCACGCTCGCGCTGGCGGCGATGCTCTGGCTGGTAGCCCGCGGCGAGCGCGAACGCGACCCGGTCCTGCGCGCCTGGCACCGGCTCGCCGCCCGCTACGCGCGCATGGGCCTGGAGCGACACCGGCACGAGACCGCCGGCGACTGGGCCAGGCGCGTGGTGGCGACCCGCCCGGCGTCGGCCGACCTGCTCGCCCTCAGCACGCGTTTCGACGATTGGCGCTACGCTCCCGGGCAGGAGGGCGGACAGCGCGCCCTGCTGCGCGACCTGCTCGCGCACCGCCCCTGACGCCGGCGAACGCCGCACCATCCGGAGACATCCATGCGCAAACGCATCCTTCCCGCACTGGCCGCCACGGTCCTGCTGGCCGCCTGTGCGTCCCACCCCGGGCCGCTGCGGGGCGAGTACGCCGCGCTCACCCCGCGCGTGGCCGCCGAGTCCGATGCCAGCGGCAGCCTGGTCCGCTGGGGCGGGCGCATCGTCCAGGTCGAGCCGCGCGCCGACAGCACCTGCTTCGAAATGGTCTCGACCCGCCTGGACCACTACGGCCGCCCCTACTGGGCCGACGACGACACCGGTGGCCGCTTCATCGCCTGCCGTTCGGGCTTCTACGACCCGGCGGTGTTCGAAAGGAACCGCGAGGTGACCTTCACCGGGCGCCTGGCCGGGCACGAAAGCCGCAGCATCGGCGGCTACAGCTACCGCTTCCCGCTGGTGGATGCCGACGTGGTCTACCTCTGGCCCGAGCGGCCGCGCAACCTGGTGGCGCGGCCGGCGCCGTGGCCGTGGTGGGGCTACTGGTAGCCGGCGTGGGACGTCAGGCCGGTGTGCCGAAGCGTCCCAGCGGCGCGCCGGCCAACAGGTGCAGGTGGATCTGGAACACCGTCTGGCCGCCGTCCTCGTTGCAGTTCATGACGATGCGGTAGCCCTCCGCGTCGAAGCCTTCCCGCTTCGCATACGCAGCCGCGGCCAGTGCCAGCCGGCCCACGACCACGGCCTGGTCGGCCTGCAGGTCATTGAGCGTGGCGACGTCGACCTTGGGCACGAACAGCACGTGCACCGGCGCCTGCGGCGCGATGTCGCGGAAGGCGATCAGGTGCTCGTCCTCGTAGACGATGTCGGCGGGAATCTCGCGGGCGATGATCTTGTGGAAAATGGTCATTGGGGCTCCTGGGCCATCTCGCCGCGGCTGCCAAAGGCGTGCGACAGCGTGCCGCGGTCGACGTACTCGAGTTCGCCGCCCAGCGGCAGGCCATGCGCCGGCCGGCTGGGCCGCACGCCGTGCTGGCGGGCGAGCTGCGCCAGATAGTGCGCGGTGGCCTCGCCCTCGACGGTGGGGTTGGTGGCGATGATCAGTTCCTGCACCCCGCCCTCGGCCAGGCGCTCACCAAGCACGTGCAGGCCGAGTTCGCGCGGGCCGATTCCATCGAGCGGACTCAGCCGGCCCTGCAGCACGAAGTACAGGCCGCGATAGCCCGTGGCCTGTTCGATCGCCAGGCGGTCGGCGGGCGACTCCACCGCGCACAGCAGCTGGGTGTCTCGCGACGCGCTGGCACAGGTCACGCATAGCGGCGTTTCGCTGAAATCGCGGCAACGCTCGCAGTGGCCGATCTTTTCCACCGCCTCGCCCAGCACATCGGCCAGGCGCCGGCCGCCGTCGCGCCCGCGTTCAAGCACGTGGTAGGCCATCCGCTGAGCGGTCTTCTGGCCCACGCCGGGCAGCACGCGGAAGGCCTCGACCAGCTGTTCCAGCAGGGGCACGCTCATGGCGTCGCGGCGTTCCGGTTCAGAACGGCATCTGCATGCCGGGGGGCAGCGGCATGCCGGCGGTGGCGGCGCCCATCTTTGCCTGCGACTCACTGTCGACCTTGTTGCTGGCGTCGTTGAACGCAGCGGCCACCAAGTCCTCGGCCATCTCCGGGTCGGCCAGCACGCTGGGATCGATGCGCACCTTCCGGCATTCCTTGCGGCCGGTCAGCGTGACCGTGACCATGCCGCCGCCGGCGCTTCCGGTGACCTCGATGTTGGCCAGTTCGGCCTGGGCCTTCTGCAGGTTCTCCTGCATCTTCTGTGCCTGCTGCATCAGCTGGGCGATGTTCCCGCGCATGTCAGTGCTCCTGTTCTTGTATGGGACGGATCGAGTCCGGGACCACGCGTGCGCCCTGGCGCTCCATCAGGCGCTGCACGTCCGGATCATTGAGGAAGGTCGATTCCGCGGCGCCCTGGCGCTCGTCGCGCGCGCGTTCGTTGCGCGCGTGCAGGGTCTCACCCGCGGCGGCCGCGCCGGCCTCGAAGCGGATCTGCGGCGCGCCACCCAGGGCCGGGGCCAGCGCATCGGAAAGCTGCTGCACCAGGAACGGCGCGCGGAGATGGTCGTCCGCCTCTGGCAGCGACAGCCGCAGCACGCCATCGCCAGCGGCCACGAAGCCCGAGCTGGCCGCAAGTTCGCGCACCGGCCCGCGAAGGCCGAGGCCGGCGACGAAGTCCGGCCATGTGGCGGCATCGACGGCGGCCGGCGACATGGTCGCCGCGCCGGCTGGTGCCGGAGATGGCGCTGCAGGGGATGGCGCTGCAGGGGATGGCGCTGCAGGGGGCGGCGCTGCCGAGTGTGACGTTGCCGGAGCGGCTGGCTGGGCTCGCCTTGGCGCCACCGGCGCGGCATCCGGCGCGGCAGCGGGCCTGGCGGACGACTGCCCGGTCGAGGGTTGCGATCGGGTCGGACCGGCATGGACCGGGGCCGCCTCGGGCCACGGTGGCGGATCAGCGGGCAACGCCGGGGCCTCCGTTCGCGGCGGCAGCGCCTCCGCGGACGCAGGCGCGAACGCCGTCGGGGCCGGACGCGCTGTCGATGGCGCAGCAAGGGACGCGCCGGCCGGGGACGCGACGGCTCCCTGCAGCGCCGCGCGCGCCGCAGCCGCGGCCGAACGGCCGGCGCCCGGCGCTGTCGCTTGGCCACCCGCGCCGCTACCGGATGCCGCCCCGCCCTCGCCGGGCCGGAACGCCAGCATGCGCAGCAGGCTCATTTCGAAGCCCACGCGCGCGCTAGGCGCGAGGTTGATGTCGCGACGGCCGCCGACCGCCATCTGGTACCAGAGCTGCACCAGTTCGGGCCGCAGCGTCGAAGCCAGCGCGTCGACGTCGACGCCGTCGGCTTCGCCCACGCTCCCCGGCACCAGCTGCCTGATCTGGATGCGATGCAAGGCCTCGGCCATCGCGTCGAGCACGCCCGCCCAGTCGGGCGAGAAGCCGGCCAGCACTTCGATCGTGTCCATCAGCGCCGCGCCATCATCTTCGGCAAGCGACGCCAGCAGCCCGGCCACCTGATTGCGGTCGACCGAGCCGAGCATGCCCGTCACCGCCTGGTCGGTCAGCGCCACGCCGTCGCCGGCGCCGCAGTAGGCGATGGCCTGGTCGAGCAGCGACAGGCCGTCGCGCAGGCTGCCATCGGCGGCCTTCGCCATCTGGCGCACCGCGCCCGCCTCCGCGTCGATGCCTTCGGCGGCAAGGATCTTCGTGATCTGGCCGCCGATCTGCTCCTCGTCCAGGCGCTTGAGGTTGAACTGCAGGCAGCGCGACAGCACGGTCACCAGCAGCTTCTGCGGGTCGGTGGTCGCGAACAGGAACTTGACGTGCTCCGGCGGCTCCTCGAGCGTCTTCAGGAGCGCGTTGAACGCCTGCTTCGACAGCATGTGCACCTCGTCGATCAGGTACACCTTGTAGCGCCCGCGCGAGGGCATGTACTGCGCGTTGTCGATCAGGTCGCGGACGTTGTCGACGCCGGTGTTCGAGGCGGCGTCGATCTCCAGCAGGTCGATGTAGCGGCCGGCATCGATCGCCTGGCAGGTTTCGCACTCGCCGCAGGGGTCGCTGGAGGCGCCGCGCTCGCAGTTGAGGCTCTTGGCGAAGATGCGCGCGATGGTGGTCTTGCCCACGCCGCGGGTGCCGGTGAACAGGAAGGCGTGGTGGACGCGGCCGGAATCAAGGGCGTTGACCAGAGCGCGGACCACGTGCTCCTGGCCCACGAGTTCGGCGAAACGCTTCGGGCGCCACTTGCGGGCTAGGACTAGGTAGGACATGGCGCCATTCTGCCATGCGGCGTGAGGTGGTCGGGGGTCGCTGGATGCGGGGCGGAGGATGGGCGGGTACTCCGCCGGCGTCGCGGTGGAGCTGCTCCTTATTGCCGGCGGAGTACCCACCAGCCCGCCGTACCGCGCGCCGTGCCACGTCCCTGTCACGTCCCTGCCACGCCGATCCCGAACCTTCGCCGACACGCCGATGTTCCTTGTCGACACAACCCGAGGAAGGCTAGAATTGCGGGTCCCGTGCGGCCGCGCCAAGGCAGGCAAGACGCAGGGGCAGGTGCGGAGAGGTGTCCGAGTGGTTGAAGGAGCACGCCTGGAAAGTGTGTAAGCGTCTAAACCGCGCTTCGGGGGTTCGAATCCCCCTCTCTCCGCCAGTTCCAAGCGCGCCGTGCATCGGGCGCGCTCGCAGGTTTCCATGGTGGCCCCGTCGGCCCCTCGCGACGCTAGATCGAAAACTCCGCCAGGGCCGGAAGGCAGCAACGGTATTGATCGACGCGGGTGCCGAGGCAAGTTGGCGGGGCCGCCTCCATTCAGGGCGCCAATGCCGGATGCGGCACCGGATCGGCCAGCGCGATCACCTCGCCAGGGCGCGCCACGCGGTGGCCGCGCGCGCGCAGGACGTCACCGTCGGCTTCGCTTGCGTAGTGGTACAGCACGCACCGGGCGAGCAGCTCCGGCGGGTATTCGCGCTCGAGGTCGTCGATGCCGCTGTGCGATGGATTGCCGACCAGGCCGCAGTCGTGGGCGACGAGTTCGTCCGCGGCCGCCATTGCCGACAGCACCCCGGGGATCGGCCGCGTGTCGCCGCTCCAGACCAGGCTGCCACGCAGGCGCAGGCCGAAGGCGGTCCGCGGCCAATGGTGGCGGGATTCGAACACTTCCAGGCGCACGCCGTCGTGCCAGAAGGACTCGCCCACCGGGACCACGCGGAACGCGTCCCAGAAGTTCGCGCCGCCTTCGGCCAGCGCGTTGGGATAGTCGGCGACACGCCGGTGCAGCAGCGGCAGCACGTCCACCGGCACGTACAGCGGCGTGCGCCCGCGGCGCGCGGGATCGAAGTAATTGGCCACGAACAGCCGCTCGAAGCCGGCGACGTGGTCCAGGTGCACGTGGGTGACGAACAGCGCCGGTGGCGGCGAGCGGTAGTGGGCCAGGAAGCTGGTCAGGCCTTCGGCGCCGCAGTCGATCGCAAGCCATGGCGCGCCATCGCGCTCGATGGTCGCCATCGACGAACCCAGGGCCACCGCCGACGCGCTGCCCACGCCCTGGAACCTCAGCGCCCAGGCCATGCTCAGATGCCCCGTTCCCAGCGCTTGTCGTAGCTCCGGCGCAGGCGCGCGAAGTCCTCGCGGACCCCGGCCTCGCTGCGATCGCCCCGCGTTTTCAGCAGCGAGCGCTCAAGCCGCGCCAGATTGCGCATGCGCCAGCCGGTCGCTGGGATGTGCATGCGGCCGCGGTCGAGGTCGATCAGCCAGCCCTGGCCGGTGGTGTCGTAAAGAATGTTGTGGGCATTGAGGTCGGCGTGGTCGAAGCCCTCGCGGTGGAACCGCGCAAGCAGGCGACCGGTCTCTTCCCAGGGCGTCGTTGCCGGGTCGTCTCCCGCCCAATCCGCCAGCGAACGCACGTCCAGCAGCCGCTGCATCAGGATCGCCGCGCGGTACGTGGCGCCAGTGCGGACGTAGGATGCCGCGATCGGCTCCGGCACCGGCAGGCCGCGCTTGCGCAGCTCGCGCAGCAGGCGGAACTCGGCGAAGCTGCGCACGCGCCCGGCGCCGCGCCAGAGGTGGCGGTCGCGGCTGAGGCCGGCGACGAGCCCGCCGCGCAGGTAGTGCCGCAGCACGCAGGGGCCGTTGCTGGTGTCCTCGATGAACCAGGCCCCGCCGCGACCGCTGCCGGACACCGGGATGGCACGCGGCCCCCAGGCCTCTGGATCGAACCAGCGCGGATCCGCTTGCCGCAGCTGCGTCTGGTCGAACAGAATCGAGCCAAGCCCGCGCCCGCCGGGTCCGGCGCGGAACGGCGTCAGGCTCTCTGCGGCGTCGAAAATTGCCATCCTTCCGAGTCTAACAAGCTTGTCGCAGCCTGATACCGCTCCACCGCGTTCGATTTGCCTGCTGCGCCTGTCGGCCCTGGGCGACGTGACCCATGTCCTGCCGCTGGTGCGCACGCTGCAGCGGGCCTGGCCCGGCGTTGCGCTGACCTGGATCATCGGCAAGGGCGAGCAGCGCCTGCTCGAGGGTTCGCCGGGCGTGGAGTTCGTGGTCTACGACAAGAAGACCGGCCGCGAGGGCATGCGCATGCTGCGCCGGGAGCTGGCCGGCCGCGAGTTCGACGCCCTGCTGCTGATGCAACTCGCGCTGCGCGCCAACCTGCTGTCGCGCGCGGTGCGGGCGCGGCGGCGGATCGGCTACGACCGCGCACGTTCGAAGGAACTGCACGGGCTGTTCGTGAACGAGCGCATCCCGGCCGATGCCGGCCCGCACGTGCTGGACGTGCTCGGCGCATTCGCCAGGCCGCTCGGCCTGCGCCAGGATCGCGTCGAATGGGCGCTCCCGGTACCCGACGACGCCCGCGCTTGGGCCCGTGCGCAGTGGTCCGACGACGGCCGGCCGACCCTGGTGGTCTCGCCCTGTTCCAGCCACGTGCTGCGGAACTGGAGCGCCGGCCGCAACGCGGCCGTGGCCGCGCACGCCGTGGCACAGGGCTGGCGGGTGGTGCTCTGCGGCGGCCGCAGCGAGCTGGAACGGGCAACCGCCGACGCCATCATCGCCAATGCCGGTGTCCCGCTGCTGGACCTGGTGGGCAAGGACACGCTCAAGCAGCTGCCCGCGCTGCTGGAGCGCGCCGACCTGGTGATGACGCCGGATTCCGGCCCGACCCACATCGCCAACGCCATGGGCACCAAGGTGCTGGGCCTGCACGCGGCAACCGATCCGTCGCGAAGCGGGCCGTATTCGGACCGGCGCTACTGCGTGGACCGCTATGACGACGCGGCGCGACGCTTTTTGGGCAAGCCGGCCATGGCGCTGCGCTGGGGGACGAAGATCGAACGTGACGGAGTCATGGACCTGATCAGCGTGGAAGATGCGATCGCGGCCTTCGAGCGTTACCGCGCCGACCATCCATAGCAAGCGCGAGAGACGCGACCGCGGCCAGGGCCGCTCCCACACACGGGATCAGGACTCCGGGCCGGCGCCGTAGTCCTGGTAGGACTTCTCTTCCACGTAGCTCGAACCGAGTGCGAGGTTGATCTCCTTCTTGATCCGCGCGCGCTCGTCGTTCTGCACGTACACGCTGCGCGCCAGGCGCACGAATTCCTCGTCGAAGGCCTGCGCCTTCTCCTTCAGCCGGATGTCGTCCTCGATCACCCACAGCCGTTCGTTGACGGCCTTGAGGTCGGCGCGCAGGCGGACGATGTCCTGCCCGGCCACGGGGTGCGCCATCCAGGTCTTTTCCAGCGCAGAGAGTTCGTTGCGGACGTTGGCCAGCTTGGCGGCGTCGGTCATGCGCTCGGACTTGATCTGGAGGATGGCGATCTTGTCGAGCAACTCGCCGAAGGACACGGGGACGGTGATCTCGGACATCGCTTCAACCGGGCATGGGGGCCGGCCAGTGTAGCGCCTCGTCTTGTCGGGCCTGCCGGCGCCCCGTATCATTGCGCCCCCGGCCTTCGTTGGCCGGGACACCGGAGAGGTGGCAGAGCGGTTGAATGTACCTGACTCGAAATCAGGCAGGCGTTTATAGCGCCTCGGGGGTTCGAATCCCCCCCTCTCCGCCAGATACGCAGAAGCCCCCGCAAGGGGGTTTTTGCGTATCTGGCGGAACCCGGACCGCGCGGGCTCTTGCGCGCGCCGCTCACGGATCCCTGTGCCATCATTCCGTCACATCAACATTCGCCGCAATTTCATGCCTGCTGACCTCTCCGACCGGCCGTCGCCGTTATCCCATTCAGCCTTTCCGGGAACCGCCGCGGCCCTCGCATGATCGAATTCGGCCACCTCTCCCATGTCGGCTTGCGGCGCGAGCTGAACGAAGACACCTATTACGGCGACAGCGAACTCGGGCTGTGGCTGGTCGCCGACGGCATGGGCGGCCACGAGTATGGCGAGGTCGCCAGCGCGCTGGCGCGCGAGGCGATCGTGCGCGAGACGCGCCAGGGCACGTCGCTGGCGCAAGCCATCCGCATCGCCGACGAAGAGATCATCGGCGCCTCCCGCAAGCGCCAGGACGCGCTGCCCATGGGCACCACGGTGGTCGCGGCGCGGATCAACGGCAACCGCTTCGAAGTGGCCTGGGTAGGCGACAGTCGCGTCTACCTGTGGCGCGACGGCAAGCTGGCCCAGCTGTCCCAGGACCACAGCTACGTGCAGGAACTGATCACCCAGGGCGCGATCAGCATCGACCAGGCGCGCAGCCATCCGCACCGCAATGTAGTGACCCAGGCGCTGGGCGTGACCGATCCGCAGACGCTCAACGTCGAGACCATGTCCGGCGAGCTGGCGCCCGGGATGCAGCTGCTGCTGTGCAGCGACGGGCTGACCGAGGAAGTCGACGACAAGGACATCGCCCGCGTGCTGGCTCACGGCGAATGCAGCGCGCAGGAATGCGTGGACGGACTGGTCGCCGCAGCCCTGGATGGCGGCGGCTCGGACAACGTGACCGTGCTGCTGGTGCGTCGCCACTGACGGCGGTATCCCCCGCCACGTTCACGCTGCGCGTGGCGCCGCCGGTGCTCAGGCCGGCTCGGCGACTCCCGCATCCTCGCCCACCGCTTCCCACAGTGCCTGCCCGGCGCGCGCGCTGATCGCGTCAACCCGTGCGCGGTGCGCCTCCATGTCCGCGGCGTCCACCACCACCAGCGGTCGCGGCGCCAGGGCCACGGCGCGCGGCAGCTGGACGGCGATCGCTTCGGCTTCGGTCAGCGACGGACCGGCCAGGCCCAGTTCGGTCTGGCCCGAGGTCAGCGCGAGATAGACCTCGACCAGCAGTTGGGCGTCGAGCAGCGCGCCGTGCAGCTGGCGATGCGTGTTGTCCACGCCCAGGCGGCGGCAGAGCGCGTCAAGGGAGTTCCGCTGCCCCGGGAAGCGCTGGCGCGCCAGCTCCAGCGAGTCGAGCACGGCGGCACGCTCGGCGATCCGCCGGCGGCCGCCGCCATCCAGCAGTGACAGCTCGTAGTCGAGGAAGCCGACGTCGAACGCGGCGTTGTGGATCACCAGCTCGGCACCGTCGATGAATTCCAGGAACTCGTCGGCGATCGCGGCGAACTTCGGCTTGTCGGCAAGGAAGTCCAGGGTGAGGCCGGTGACCTCCTGCGCGCCCGGTTCGAACTCGCGCTCGGGATGGATGTAGCGCTGCCAGGTGCGACCGGTGGGGCGGCGCTCGACCAGCTCGACGCAGCCGATTTCGACGACGCGGTTGCCCTTGCGCCATTCCAGGCCGGTGGTTTCGGTGTCGAGGACGATCTGGCGCATATGCGGGTGTCGGGGCCTGGCTTGGAGGGAGGGATGGACCGGACGCTGCGCTCAGCGCGCGGCGGCCTTGAACCGGATGGCCTCGTTGCGCGCCAGGTCGTCGACGCGCTCGTTGTCGGGGTCGCCGGAGTGGCCCTTCACCCATCGCCAGTCGATGGCGTGGCGGCCAGCGGCGGAGTGCAGGCGCTCCCAGAGGTCGCGGTTCTTGACCGGGTCGCCACCGGAGGTCTTCCAGCCGCGGCGGACCCAGTTGGCCATCCACTGGGTGATGCCCTGGCGGACGTACTGCGAGTCGGTATGCAGGGTGACCTTGCATGCCTCGGTCAGCGTTTCCAGGGCCACGATGGCCGCCATCAGTTCCATGCGGTTGTTGGTCGAAAGCAGCTCGCCACCGACCAGTTCTCGCTCCTGCGCGCCGTAGCGCAGCAGTGCGGCCCAGCCGCCGGGGCCGGGGTTGCCGAGACAGGCCCCGTCGGTATGCACTTCGACCGCCTTCATGCCGTGGCGGCCCCTTGCGGCACCAGCAGGCGCCGCGGGCGCACCGGCGTCAGCGGCAGGCTGCGCCGGTCCGCCCGGACCAGATAGGCCGCGCGCAGGCCCACGCCGCGCTGGCGGCGCGCATCGACCTCGGGCTCCCAGCGTGGGCCCAGTCCCTCGGACACCACGTCGGGCTCGAGGCCGGTCTTGCGCAGCATCCGGCGGCAGGACAGCGGTTCGACCGCGCGCAGCCCGTGGCCGCGCCAGCGCCAGCGGTAGGGCGACAGCGGATTGAGTGCGAACAGCAGCACGCGGCCTCCCGGGACCAGCAGGCGCACGACCTCGTCCAGCAGCGCGATGCCGTGGTCATCGGGCACCACCACGTGCTGCAACACGACGGTACCGAAGGTCTCACTGGGCAGCGGCAGCGGCAGTCCGCAGGCGACGTCGCCCGCAAAGCGTTGGCCGCGTACGTACAGGGCCAGGCCGCGGCCATCCGCGGGGCGGGGCAGCGGCAGGGGCGCGAGCCACAGCCAGGGCTGCGCCGGCCGCTCGGCAAGGGCGTGACCGATCACGTCGTGTTCGCTGGCGAGCAGCGCCGCGCCTTCGCTGGACGCGAACCAGGCCTGGGTTGCGTCGGGTTGACCGGGGCGGGAACGGAGGAGCATGGTCGCCATTCTAGACGCCCTGCCCCGCCACGTCCCTGCCCATGCAACCGGTTGCGATCCCGGCCTTCGCCGACAACTACATCTGGATGCTGCCGGCCGGTGACGGCCGCGGGACGCTGCTGGTCGATCCAGGCGACGCCGCACCGGTGCTGGCGGCCGCCGAAGCCGGTGGCTGGCGCCCCGACGCGGTGCTGCTTACCCACCACCACGACGACCACATCGGCGGCGTGGCGGCGCTCCGCGCGCGCTGGCCCGGCCTCGACGTGGTCTCCCCGGACGACCCAAGGATCCCGCTCGCGAACCGGCGGGTGGGCGACGGCGAACAGGTCGAAGCCGCCGGCCGTACCTTCGAAGTGATCGCGGTGCCGGGCCATACCGTGAGCCACATCGCATTCCACGGTCACGGGCTCTTGTTTTGCGGCGATACCCTGTTCAGTCTCGGCTGCGGTCGCCTGTTCGAAGATACGCCGGCGCGGATGCTGGCTTCACTCGACCGGCTTGCCGCCCTGCCCGGCGACACCCTGGTGTGCTGCGGGCACGAGTACACGCAGTCGAATGCCGCCTTTGCACGGGTGGTCGACCCTGACAACCCGGCGCTCGCGCGCCGCAGCGAAGAGGTGGCCGCCATGCGCGACGACTCCCTGCCCACGCTCCCGTCCACGCTTGCCGACGAGCGCGCATGCAATCCGTTCCTGCGCGTGGACGCACCCGGGGTGCGTGCGTCAATCGCCGCCTGGTCCGGCGATGACGGCCCGTCGCGCGTGGACGCGTTCGCCGCACTGCGGCGCTGGAAGGACGGGTTCCGGGCATGAGGGTCGGCGCGGGCGCTGCACTGGCGCTGCTGCTGGCATCTGCAACCGGACCCCTGCATGCCGGCGACCAGGAACCGCAGGCGGTGGTCGCCGCCGCGGCGCCGTTGGACGCAGCGGGTCCAGCTGGCCACCTGGCCGTCGTGCCCGTCCCGGCGGCGGCCACCAGCGGCGCGGGCATCTACCAGCGCTTCGTCGATGGCCTGGCACAGCCCGCCTGCGAGGACGCCAGCCCGCGCTGGCGCGCGCATTACGCCCACGTGCCCGAACAGCTGGCGGCCTCCGAAGGCGAGGTGCTGCCGCTGTTCGGTTACGTGGTGGACGCGCTGCGCAGCGCGCATCTCCCAACCGAGTACGCGCTGATCCCCTTCGTCGAGAGCGGCTACCGCCCCGGTGCGCGCAGTGGCAGCGGGCCGGCGGGCCTGTGGCAGTTCATCGCGGTCACCGCGCGCAACCACGACATCCCCATCCGCCGCGGTTACGACGGCCGCCTGTCGCCGGTCGACGCGACGCGCGCGGCGGTCCGCTACCTCAAGACGCTGCACGGCATGTTCGCAGGCGACTGGCGACTGGCGGTGATGGCCTTCAACGCCGGCGAATACCGCGTGCTTGGCGCGCTGCGCCGCCACGACCAGCGCGCCGCGGCCGCCCGGCCCGAGGCGCTGGACAGCCTGTCCGGCATCACCCGCGCCTACGTGCGCAAGCTGCACGCGCTGTCGTGCCTGATGGTCGAAGCAGGCACGGACCAGGCGTGGCGCGAATCCCTGGAGCGACCGGTGCCGCGGCTGGTCGCGGTCGACCTTGCGGGCGAGCCCGGGGGACTGGAGGGCTATGCGCGGCGCATGGGCCTGGATACCGCACGACTCCGCCGCCTCAACCCGGCGCAGGCGGGTGCACGCCCCGCCGGTCGCCAGATCCTGGTGCCCGCGGCCGGCGCCGCGGCGGCCCCGGCGGCTGCGCCCGTGGCAAACTAGCCCGCTCCGTCCACCGAGTCGAACACCACCATGGGATTCCTGCAGGGCAAGCGCGCACTGATCACCGGCATCGCCAGCCAGCGCTCCATCGCCAACGGCATCGCCGAGGCGATGCACCGCGAAGGCGCCGAACTGGCCTTCACCTACCAGAACGAGAAGCTCAAGTCGCGGGTCGAAGACGTGGCCTCGCGCCTGGGCGGCGGGCCCGTGTTCCCGCTCGACGTCAGCGACGATGCGCAGATCGAAGCCCTGTTCGCCGACCTTGGCAAGCACTGGGACGATGGTTTCGACATCCTCATCCACGCCATCGCCTTCGCCCCGCGCGAAGCGATCGCAGGCCAGTTCCTGGACGGCCTGACCCGCGACGCCTTCCTGGTGGCGCAGGACATCTCGGCCTATTCGCTCGCGGCGCTGGCCAAGGGCGCGCGCCCGCTGATGAAGGGCCGCAACGGCGCGGTGCTGACGCTGAGCTACCTGGGCGCCGTGCGGACCCTGCCCAGCTACAACGTGATGGGCGTGGCCAAGGCCAGCCTGGAGGCCACGATGCGCTACCTGGCCTACAACCTCGGCCCGGAAGGCACGCGCGTCAACGCGATCTCGGCCGGCCCGATCAAGACCCTGGCCGCCTCGGGCATCGGCGGCTTCCGCAAGATCCTCGGGCACGTCGAATCACATGCGCCGCTGCGGCGCACGGTGAGCATCGACGACGTCGGCAACGTGGCCGCGTTCCTGTGTTCGGACCTGGCCGCCGGCATCACCGGCGAGGTGACCTATGTCGATGCCGGCTACAACATCGTCAGCATGACCGGGCTTGAAGAGCCCGCGGCTGACGCTGGCTGACGAGCCGCTGCGGCGCGCCGGGCCACGGACCCGACGCGAAGTGGAACGGAAAAGCCCGGCATTCGCCGGGCTTTTTCGTGGCCGCCGTCCGCACGGCGTGGTCCGCCGGGCGCAGGCTAGAGGCGCGCCTCGACCGTGGTCACGCGCATCCGTTCGCGCAACACACGCAGCAGCGCCATGGCGTCCTCGTCTCCCGCCATGCGCGTCAGCTGGGTCCTGATCATCTCGCGTTCCTCGGCGCCCGCGGGACCGGTCTCGCCGGGCACGACCCTGTTCACCGCATAGACCACGATGCTGCCGTCGTCCTGCAGCACGCGCCCGGCGGACACGGCGCCCTCCGCGGGCTCGGGCGCGGCGAAAATGGCCTGGTTGGCTTCGGCCGACGGCATCGGCATGCCGCGGCGCATGTCCGGCAGGGCCAGGTGCTGCCAACCCCTGGCTTCGGCGATCTCCGCCAGCGCCTTGCCTTCCGCGATGCCGGCCACGGCCGCGTCCGCTTCGGCAAGCACGGCCAGGCGCGCCCGGTCGGCGCGGATGGCGGCGACCACCTCGTCGCGAACCTCGGACAGGGCGCGCTCGCGTTCCGGCGCGTGCGCCGTCACCCGGATCAGCACGCTGTGGTTGCTGCCCAGCTCGATCGGATCGCTGACGGTACCGTCCTGGACCAGGGCTTCGGAGAACGCGACGCGCTGCACGGCCGGGTCGGCGGCAATGCCCTCGCCGCCACCACGGACGAAGGGACCGGCCTTCTGCACCGGCAGCCCGGCCTCGCGCGCGGCCGGCGCCAGCGAACTCGGGTTGCGATAGACCTGGTCGACCAGGCGGCCGATCAGATCGTTGAACGCGCGCTCGCGGTCGGAGACGGCCTGCGCCGCGGCAAGCTCGGCACGCGCGACCTCGAAGGGCACTTCCTTGCCTTCGCGCACTTCGCGCACCAGCAGCACGTGCCAGCCGAAATCGGTCAGCACCGGTTCGCTGGCGATGCCCGGCGCGGCCGCGTGCACGGCGTTGTCGAAGCTCTCGCCCATGATCCCGCGCTCGAGCCAGCCCAGGTCGCCACCCGCGGCCTTCGAGCCTTCGTCGTCGGACTCGGCCTGCGCGATGGCGGCGAAATCCGCGCCCTCGGCACGCGCGCGGCCGGCGATGTCCTCGGCTTCGGCCTTGGCGGCCTCACGCGCCGCGGCGTCGGCGTCTTCGGGCACCCGCACCAGGATGTGCGACACCAGGCGCTGCTCGGGCTCGACGAAACGCCCCTTCTCGAGCTCGTAACGCGACCGCAGCGTGGCTTCGTCGGCCGGGGCCGGCTCGGGCACGGTGTCGGCGAGGATCTCGACGTACTCGATCGAGACCTCCTCCGGCGCCCGGTAGTCTTCGCGGTGGTCGTCGTACCACGCCTGGATGTCGGCGGCGGCGATCGCGCCGGTGTACGGCGCCGGCGCCGGCACCAGGGCCATGTCGACATCGCGCTGCTGGCCCAGGAGCTGCATCGTGCGCTCCACCTGCCCCGTGCTGGCGAAGGCGGTACCGGCGACGCGGCTGGGCAGGAGCGCCATCTGCAGGCGCTCGCGGATCTCCTCCTGGTGCTCGCGCGGCGTCTGCGCGGGCACGCGCGCCTGCAGGAGCATCTGGTAGCGCTGTGGATCGAAGCGGCCTTCCACCTGGAACTCGGGCATCGTCGACACGACTTCGGCGACGCGGGCGTTGCCGACCGCGACGCCTGCGTTCTGCGCCGCCAGCGCCAGCACGGTGCGGTCGACCAGCTGGTCGAGTACGCGCAGCTTGTTGTCCATCTGTTCGAAGGCGCGCGCATCGTAGGCTTCGCCTTCAGTGGCGCGCGCCTGCTGGCGCGCGGCCTCGAATTCGTTGCGGAACTCGTCCGGCGATACCTCACGCGACACCCAGAACGCCTTGCGCACGGGCCAGATATCCGGCGCCGAACGCCACCATGACGGCGGTGCCTCGACCTTTGCCGCGTAGTTCGCGGAATTCTGGAACAGGTACTGCTCCATGCCGAAGAACGCGAACGGGATCGCGAGCAGGATCACGATCACGAGGGCGATCCAGCCGGAAGTTTTTTCTCGAAGTGCTTGCAGCATGTCGGGGGTCGCGCGTTGGACGTAGCCGCGCAGTCTAGCGCATGGCTTGCCGCAGCGGCTCCGGCACGCAGGGCGACCCGCAGGCGCCGGGAACGCGAGGCCGCGCGTCGCCGGAAAAAAGAAAGGCGCCCTTTCGGGCGCCTTCCTGGTGTGACTGGCGGAGTGGACGGGACTCGAACCCGCGACCTCCGGCGTGACAGGCCAGCATTCTAACCAACTGAACTACCACTCCGCTTTGTCGAACCTGTTGCGAACGTCAATCCGTGGTGGGTGCTGAGGGGATCGAACCCCCGACCCTCTCCGTGTAAAGGAGACGCTCTACCGCTGAGCTAAACACCCCTAAGCGGGCCGCTTAGTTTACAGCATCCTTCAGAGCCTTGCCAGCCTTGAAGACGGGATTTTTCGAGGCGGCGATCGCGATCTCTTCGCCCGTGCGCGGATTGCGGCCCGTGCGGGCGGCGCGCTCCTTGACCTGGAAGGTGCCAAAGCCGATCAGGGCAACGGTGTCGCCCTGCTTCAGGGCCTTGCCCACCGAGGACAGCACCGCGTCGACTGCACGTGCGGCATCGGCCTTGGACAGGTTGGCCTCGTCGGCAACGGCCTGGACCAGATCGTTCTTGTTCATGTATTCGGTGCTCCTGCGCGACCCTGCGGTCGCTCGAATTGGTGGCGGGCCTGCGGGCGGCCTGGCCGCCGCGGCTCCGGAATCGCCGGCGGCCACAAGCCGCGCTGCGAGCGCGAATTTATACCAGTGCGCATGGTGCCGCGCAAGAAAAACACTGCAACGTCAGTGCTTGACATCCGCCCTTGGCGACGATTTGCGAGGGCTCCTCACCACCTCTTCCACCGGCGCCGGCGACGGCAACGGGGGCAGCGGCCGCTCGAGCGCGAGGTCGAGAACTTCGTCGATCCACTTCACCGGGACGATCTTCATGCCCTGGGTGACGTTCTTCGGGATGTCGGCGAGGTCCTTGCGGTTCTCCTCCGGGATGATCACCGTGCTGATGCCGCCGCGCAGCGCCGCGAGCAGCTTCTCCTTCAGCCCGCCGATGGCCGTGACCTTGCCGCGCAGGGTGATCTCGCCGGTCATCGCCACGTCGGCGCGCACCGGGATGCGGGTCAGGGTCGATACCAGCGACGTCACCATCGCAATGCCCGCGCTTGGACCGTCCTTGGGCGTGGCGCCGTCCGGCACGTGCACGTGCACGTCGCGCTTCTGCAGGAAGTCGGGCTCGAGGCCCAGCCGCTCGGCGCGCGCGCGCACCACCGACAGCGCCGCCGACGCCGATTCCTTCATCACGTCGCCCAGCTGGCCCGTCAGCGTGAGCTGCCCGCCCTTGCCCGGGATCAGGGTGGATTCGATCTGCAGCAGGTCGCCGCCGACCTCGGTCCAGGCCAGGCCGGTGACCAGGCCGATCTCGTTGTCCTCTTCGGCGCGGCCGAAATCATGGCGGCGCACGCCCAGGTACCGGTCGAGGTTCTTCGAAGTGACGTTGAGCGCGCGCGGCTTCTTCTTCTGCGGGCCGGCGAGCGCGATCTCCTTCACCACCTTGCGGCAGATTTTCGCGATCTCGCGTTCGAGGTTGCGCACGCCGGACTCGCGCGTGTAATAGCGCACGATGTCCTGCACCGCGCTTTCCGCGATCTTCAACTCGTCGTCGCGCAGGCCGTTGGCCTTGATCTGCTTGGGCAGCAGGTAGCGCATGGCGATGTTGATCTTCTCTTCCTCGGTATAGCCGGGCAGGCGGATCACCTCCATGCGGTCCAGCAGCGGGCCCGGGATGTTGAGCGAGTTCGAGGTCGCGACGAACATCACTTCCGACAGGTCGAGGTCGACCTCCAGGTAGTGATCGTTGAAGGCGTTGTTCTGCTCGGGATCCAGCACTTCCAGCAGCGCCGAGGACGGGTCGCCGCGGAAGTCCATCGACATCTTGTCGATCTCGTCAAGCATGAACAGCGGGTTCCTGACCCCGGTCTTGTTGAGGTTCTGCACGATCCGGCCCGGCATCGAACCCACGTACGTACGGCGATGGCCGCGGATCTCGGCCTCGTCGCGCACGCCGCCCAGCGACATGCGCACGAACTTGCGGTTGGTGGCCTTGGCGATGGACTGGCCGAGGGAGGTCTTGCCCACGCCCGGCGGACCGACCAGGCACAGGATCGCGCCCTTCATCTGCTTCACTCGGGTCTGCACCGCGAGGTATTCGAGGATGCGCTCCTTGACCTTGTCCAGTCCGTAATGGTCGGCGTCGAGCACGTCCTGCGCGACCTTGAGGTCCTTGCGCACCTTGCTGCGCTTCTTCCACGGCACGCCCAGCAGCCAGTCCAGGTAGTTGCGCACCACCGCGGCCTCGGCCGCCATCGGCGACATCTGCTTGAGCTTGTTGAGCTCCGATTTCGCCTTGGCTTCAACGGGCTTTGGCATGCCGGCGGCGGCAATCCTGCGCGCCAACTCCTCGAGGTCGTTGGGCGCGTCGTCCATGTCGCCCAGTTCCTTCTGGATCGCCTTCATCTGTTCGTTGAGGTAGTACTCGCGCTGCGACTTCTCCATCTGCGACTTCACGCGGCCGCGGATGCGCTTCTCCATCTGCTGCACGTCGATCTCGCCGTCGACAAGGCCGACCAGCATCTCCAGGCGCTCGGCCGTGCCGAAGGTTTCCAGCAGCTTCTGCTTCTCGCCGAGGCGCACGCCCAGGTGCGCGGCGACCGTATCCGCCAGGCGCGAGGGCTCGTCGATGCCGGCGAGCGTCTGCAGCAGCTCCGGCGGCAGCTTTCGGTTGGTCTTCACATACTGCTCGAACAGCCCCATCAACGAACGCGCGATGGCCTCGACCTCGCGTGGCTCGCGGCTCTCGACCGGATCCACGGCGGTGCCGGTGCCGACGAGCGTGCCATCGACCTCGCGCACGGAATCGACCGAAGCGCGCTGCACGCCTTCCACCAGCACCTTGATCGTGCCGTCGGGCAGTTTCAGCAGCTGGAGCACTTGCGCCAGCGTGCCTACCGGATGCAGGTCGTCGGCACCCGGGTCGTCGGTTTCGGCGGCTTTCTGCGCGACCAGCAGCACCTGCTTGTCGCCTTCCATCGCCAGGTCCAGCGCGCGGATGGACTTGTCGCGTCCCACGAACAGCGGGATGACCATGTGCGGAAACACCACCACGTCGCGCAGCGGCAGGACCGGCAGGTCAAAAGTGGTGGCCTGGGTGCTCATCTGGACTCCTGGAATACGGGCGGCCGGCTGCCGCATGGTTCTGGTTATGGGGCCCGGCGGAAGCGGATGCAAGCGCTGCCAGCCGTTGCGCCCCGGATGCGCCGGCGCCTGCCGCGGCGCGCGTTCATCGACCAGCTGGCATCGGGCGGACAGGCGCCCGGGCGGCGCCCCGGGCGATGCCTTGCGGACAACCGGGACCCGGAAAAAAGCCCGGGCCGCAAGGCCCGGGCTCGATGGGAACGCTCCCGTGGAAGCTGCGCTCAGTCGCCCGAGGCGGCCTTGGCCGGCGGCGCGGCAGGGGTTTCATAGATCAGGTAGGGCTCGGACTTGTGTTCGATCACCGACTCGTCCACCACCACCTTGCTCACGTTCTCCTGCGACGGCAGGTCGTACATCGTGTCCAGCAGCACCGATTCCACGATGGTGCGCAGGCCGCGCGCACCGGTCTTGCGCTTGAGCGCCTTGCGGGCGATCGCGGACAGCGCATCAGGCCGGAACTCGAGCTCCACGCCTTCCATCTCGAACAGCTTGCGGAACTGCTTGGTGATGGCGTTCTTCGGCTCGGACAGGATCTTGACCAGGGCGGCCTCGTCCAGTTCCTCAAGCGTGGCGACCACCGGCAGGCGGCCGACGAACTCGGGGATCAGGCCGAACTTGATCAGGTCCTCGGGCTCGACCGCGGCCAGCACCTTGCCGACCTCGGCCTTGCGCTCGGAGCTCTTGAGCTTGGCACCGAAACCGATGCCGCTGGCGTCCGTGCTGCGCTGCTGGATGACCTTGTCCAGGCCGGCGAACGCGCCACCGACGATGAACAGGATATTGCGGGTGTCGACCTGCAGGAACTCCTGCTGCGGATGCTTGCGCCCGCCCTGCGGCGGCACGCTGGCCACGGTGCCTTCGATGAGCTTCAGCAGCGCCTGCTGCACGCCCTCGCCCGACACGTCGCGGGTGATCGACGGGTTCTCGCTCTTGCGCGAGATCTTGTCGATCTCGTCGATGTAGACGATGCCCTGCTGCGCCTTCTCGACGTCGTAGTCGCACTTCTGCAGCAGCTTCTGGATGATGTTCTCGACGTCCTCGCCGACGTAGCCGGCCTCGGTGAGCGTCGTGGCATCGGCCATGGTGAACGGCACGTTGAGCATGCGCGCCAGCGTTTCCGCCAGCAGCGTCTTGCCGGAGCCGGTGGGGCCGACCAGCAGGATGTTCGACTTGGCGAGCTCGACTTCGTCGTTCTTCTGGCGGCTCTCGATGCGCTTGTAGTGGTTGTACACCGCCACCGCGAGCGTCTTCTTGGCCCGCTGCTGCCCGATCACGTACTGGTCGAGGACCTCGAGGATCTCCTTCGGCTTGGGCAGCGAACTGCGCGCGCTCTGGGCCTTCTCCTCGAGCTCCTCGCGGATGATGTCGTTGCACAGCTCGACGCATTCATCGCAGATGAACACGCTCGGGCCCGCGATCAGCTTGCGGACCTCATGCTGGCTCTTCCCGCAGAACGAGCAGTAGAGGATCTTGCTGCTGTCGCCGGAACGGCCCTGTCTATCTTCGGTCATGCGTTCGCCAATCGGTGTTTCGGGGGGTCGGAGTCGAGAATAGCACCCGGGCCCGGGGCCGCAAGCGTACCGGGATACGGGGGCGCCGCGGCATCAGTGCCGCGGCGCGGGCAGCGTGGCGCCCTGCGCGTCAGGACGGCTGGATGGACTCTTCGGGCCGGCGCTCGAGGACTTCGTCCACCAGGCCGTATTCACGCGCGGCCTCGGCGCTCTTGAAGTTGTCGCGCTCGGTGTCGTGCGCGACGGTTTCGAGCGACTGGCCGGTGTGGCGCGCCAGGATCTCGTTCAGGCGTTGCTTCATCGAGAGGATCTCGCGCGCGTGGATCTCGATGTCGGTGGCCTGGCCCTGGAAGCCGCCCAGCGGCTGGTGGATCATCACCCGGGAGTTCGGCAGCGCGTAGCGCTTTCCGGCCGCGCCGGAGGCCAGCAGCAGCGCGCCCATGCTGGCCGCCTGGCCGACGCAGATCGTGCTCACGTCCGGCTTGATGAACTGCATGGTGTCGTAGATCGCCATGCCGGCGGTGACGATGCCACCGGGCGAGTTGATGTACAGGTTGATGTCCTTCTCGGGGTTCTCGGCCTCGAGGAAGAGCATCTGCGCCACGATCACGTTGGCCACGTGGTCGTCGATGCCGCCGACCAGGAAGATCACCCGCTCCTTCAACAGGCGCGAATAGATGTCGTACGCGCGCTCGCCGCGGCTGGTCTGTTCAACCACCATCGGCACGAGGTTCAGGGCCTTGGTCTCGATGCTCATTTCAATCCCGTGTCAGCGGAAGCGTCACGCCTGCGGCGCGATCGCCTCCTGGAAGGTCAGCTGCGTGTCGGTGTGCTCGGCGCGTTCGGCGATCCAGTCGATCACCTGCTCCTCCATCACCCGGTTCTGCAGTCCACCCATAAGCTGGGGATCGTTCCGGTACAAGTCAATGACCTGCTGCGGCTCCTCGTAGGTCGAGGCGATCAGTCGCAGGCTCTCGTCCAGGCGCTTCCGGTCCAGCATCAGCTGGTGCTTGCGGGCGACCTCGCCCACCAGCAGGCCGACCAGCACGCGCTTGCGCGCCGGCTCCATGAAGTTCTCGTGCGCGTTGGCCGGCGGCTCGGAGGGGCGACCCTCGCGACGGGCCTGCTCGGCCACCTGGGCCACCAGCGCGCGCGCCTCCTGCTCGACCAGCTTCGGCGGCAGCTCCACCTCCGCGTAGGCCGCGACCAGCTGCTCGCCGACCGCGCGGCGCAGGCGGTTCATCAGCGCGTGCTTGAGCTCGCGCTCGAGGTTGGTGCGGATGTCCACGCGGAACTGGTCCATCTCACCGCTCTTGACGCCGAAGCTGCGGATGAACGCCGCATCGGCTTCCGGCAGAACTTCCTCGGACACCTGCTCGGCGCGCAGGTGCACCTTGGCCGACTTGCCGGCCAGCTGCGGCACGCGCCAGCCTTCGGGGAAGGTCACCTCGACCTCCTTCCCGTCACCGGTGGACATGCCCACCAGCGCCGCTTCGATATCGGCGAACATCGCGCCGGACCCGATAACAGACACGCCGCGCTCGGTGCCTTCGGCGGGCATGCGTTCGCCGTCGACTTCGGACCAGGTCTCGATGTCGACCGCATCGCCCTGCTTCGCGGGGCGGGTCACCGCGCTCCAGCTGCGGCGCTGCTGGCGCAGGTTCCCGATCATGCGATCGATGTCTTCCTCGGTGACCTCGGCGACCGCGCGTTCGACCTTGAGGCCGGAGACGTCGATCTCGCCGAAGTCCGGCACCACTTCGAAGGTGGCGACGTAGGACAGGTCGTCGGCGTCGCCCTCGCGCTCGATGCTGGGCTGGCCGGCGATGCGCAGCGCGTTCTCGCGCACGGCGCTGTCGAAGCCTTCGCGCAGCATGCCGTCGAGGACTTCGCTGCGGACCTGCGCGCCGAAACGCTGCTCGATCACCTTGGCCGGCACCTTGCCGGGACGGAAGCCCTTGATGCGCGCCGTGCGCGCGATCTCGCGTAGGCGGCCACCCACCTGGTCCTGCAGGCGCCCGGCCGGCAGGCTGAAGGTCATCTTGCGCCCGAGGCTGCCCACGGTCTCGACTGAAACTTGCATACCCACTCCTGCCACCGCGGCCAGGGCCGCGGGCGTTGATAGTCTGGTTTGGCCGGACGACGGGCGGGCCCGGGTCCGGCGACGGAACGGGACATTTTGGCGGAATCCGGCCGCTGCCGCCAGCACCGCGCGTTGACACCGTCTGGAGC
Source organism: Luteimonas yanweni (assembly GCF_039548475.1). NCBI lineage: Bacteria > Pseudomonadati > Pseudomonadota > Gammaproteobacteria > Lysobacterales > Lysobacteraceae > Luteimonas > Luteimonas yanweni. Next base: position 97,461 of record NZ_JBCLVC010000011.1, read on the forward strand.
CCTCCCGACAATGCCCCGGGCCAGCCGCGGCAGTACCGGCGGGCGGCATTCGTCGGGGTATAGCGCAGTCTGGTAGCGCGCCTGCTTTGGGAGCAGGATGTCGGGGGTTCGAATCCCTCTACCCCGACCACTCTTCTGCGCCCGTAGCTCAACCGGATAGAGCACCGGCCTTCTAAGCCGGTGGTTGCAGGTTCGAGTCCTGCCGGGCGCGCCAGACCAGCCGTGTATCCGACCGTCGCACTTCGCTGACGACCGCGCTACAATGCGCGGCCCCGTCGGTTCGACGCGGGACCCATATGGTGGATGTAGCTCAGTTGGTTAGAGCACCGGATTGTGATTCCGGGGGTCGCGGGTTCAAATCCCGTCTTCCACCCCAGCTTTCCCGATGGCCAGCGGTATTGATCCGCCGGCCATCGTTTTGCTAAGATTTCCCGCTCGGGGCCGTTAGCTCAGTTGGTAGAGCAGTTGACTCTTAATCAATAGGTCCAAGGTTCGAATCCTTGACGGCCCACCAAGACCCGAAGCGCCCGGCCCCGCCGGGCGTTTTTTGTTCCGGGACCCGGTCCGGACCGATGCGAAAGTGGCGGAATTGGTAGACGCCCTGGTTTTAGGTACCAGTGCCGCAAGGCGTGGGGGTTCGAGTCCCCCCTTTCGCACCATCCCCGCGGCGCCCTGTCGGGCCCGGCCGTGTATTCTCGGCGTTGGCACACGCACACCAGACCCTTGGGGGGAATCCATGCGCAGCGGCAACCCGGTCCTATCCGACTCCACCTTCCTAGACCTGGGCAGCGGCACGGTCGTGACCCGCGATGGCGGCGGGACCATGACCATCAACGGAACGGTCAACAAGACCGCCTTCCTGCTGCTGTTGACGGTCCTGACGGCAGCCTTCGCCTGGAGCCAGGCGTTCACGCCCGGCGGCGAGATCGCCCCGGGCTTCTCCGTCTACATGTGGGGCGGCGCGATCGGCGGCTTCATCCTGGCGATGGTCACGGTCTTCAAGAAGACCTGGGCACCGGTCACCGCGCCGCTGTACGCCCTGGTCGAGGGATTCTTCCTGGGCGCGATTTCGGCGCTGTACAACCATCTGTACGAAGGCATCGTGATCCAGGCGGTGATGCTGACCTTCGGCACCCTGTTCGCGCTGCTGTTCGCCTACCGGTCCGGGCTGATCAAGGCCACCGAGAACTTCAAGCTGGGCGTGGTCGCGGCCACGGGCGGCATTTTCCTCGTGTACCTGGCGACGATCGTGCTGGGCTTCTTCGGGGTGAACATCCCGATGATCCACGGCAACGGCATCGTCGGCATCGGCTTCAGCCTGTTCGTGATCGTGATCGCGGCGCTGAACCTGGTGCTGGACTTCGACTTCATCGAAGCCGGCGCCGAGCAGGGCGCGCCGAAGTACATGGAGTGGTACGGCGCCTTCGGCCTGATGGTCACCCTGGTGTGGCTGTACATCGAGTTCCTGCGCCTTCTGTCCAAGCTGCAGTCACGCAACTGACGGCTGGCGCGACGCGGCACGCTTCAGGAGGGCGCCCCAGGGGGCGCCCTTCGCGCTTGTGGCGGTCGTGCGTTTGGCAGGAATCGCTTTTGCCCTGTCCGAGTGGATCCGCGGAAGATCCGTGTGGGTCCGTGGCAAAGGCCTCCGCTTTTCCGCAGCTGCAGCTGTTACTGCATTCCCTCGCTACGGCGCGCGGGGAGCCGCCGGCTCCGCGGCAGGCGCGGGCACGCGGCGCGGCCAGGCCATGAAGCCGACCGCGACCAGGGCCAGGATCCAGCAGTAGAAGACGCTGCCGGAGAGGGCCAGCGGGGAGACCGAGGCCAGGCCCGCGGCGAGCAGGATCTGGGCGCCATAGGGCAGCAGGCCCTGCGGGACGCAGGCGAAGATGTCGAGCAGGCTCGCCGCGCGGCGCGGGCTGATGCCGTGGCGGGCGGCGATGTCGCGGGCAACCTCGCCGCTGACCAGGATCGCAACGGTGTTGTTGGCGGTGAACACGTCGGCCGTCGCAGACAGCGCGGCGATGCTGCACTCGCCGGTCCGCGGCCCCTGCTGGCCACGCGCGAAGCGGGCGATCGCGCGCGCCAGCCACTCCAGCCCGCCGGCCGCCTTCATCAGCGCGCCCACACCGCCGATCAGCAGCGACAGCAGCAGGATTTCGGTCATGCCCTCGAAGCCGGTCCAGATGTCACCGGCGTACTGCACCAGGTCGTAGTCCGGCGCCAGCACCAGCCCGGTTACCCCGGCCAGCGCCACCCCGATGCCCAGCACCAGGATCACGTCCAGGCCGCTGAGTGCGAGGACCAGCACCAGCACGTAGGGCAGCACGAGCCAGGCCGAGGCCGGCTCGTCGGTGGCCACAGGGGCCGGATCGCCGAGCAATGCGAGCAGCGCCATCGTCGCCAGCGCAGCCGGGAGGGCGATCCTGAAATTCTCGCGGAACTTGTCGCGCATCTCCGCCCCCTGGCTGCGGGTGGCGGCGATGGTGGTGTCCGAGATCACCGACAGGTTGTCGCCGAACATCGCGCCGCCGATCACCGCGCCCACGACCAGCGCGCGATCCAGGCCCGACGCGTCCGCCACGCCGAGCGCGATGGGCACCACTGCCGCGATCGTGCCCATCGACGTGCCGATCGCCAGCGAGATCAGCGAGGCCACCACGAACAGGCCGGGCAGCAGCAGTGCCGGAGGCACCGCGCCGATGCCGAGGGAGACCACCGCATCCACGGCACCGACAGCCTGCGAGACGTAGGCGAACGCACCCGCGAGCAGGAAGATCAGGCACATCGTCATGATGTTCGGGTCGCCCATGCCGCGCAGCAGCACCTCGCCCGGCCTCAGGCCCCGGCGGTGGGCGATCCAGGCGGCCAGCGCGAGCGCCGGCAGGATCGCCACCGGCGCGCGCAGCTGATAGAAGCCCATGGGCTCGCCCTGCAGCGTGAAATAAAGTCCGGATCCGAAGAACAGCGCCAGGAACAGCAGCAGCGGGGTCAGCGCCAGGGCACTGGGACGGGTATCCATCTCTTTATCCGCATGAAAGGATTGGCGATTGTGGGCCGCGCGATCCCCACTGTCGAGGCGAGCACCGGCACAGCGGTGTTCCAGAAACGGAACGGGCGCCGAAGCGCCCGTCTGCCATGCCGTTTCGCTTGCCGGTGTCAGGCCGCGGCGCGGCCGGCGATCGCCTGGGCGAAGCCCATGGTGGTGCCGGTGCCGCCCAGATCCGGGGTGAGCGAATCCTTGGCTTCCAGGGTGGCAACGATCGCCGCGCGCAGCCTGGCGGCTTCTTCCACCATGCCGATGTGCTCGAGCATCTGCACCGCGCCCAGCAGCAGCGCGCAGGGGTTGGCCACGCCCTTGCCCGCGATGTCCGGCGCGGAGCCGTGCACGGCCTCGAAGATCGCCGCGTCCTTGCCGATGTTCGCGCCGGGAATCAGCCCCAGGCCGCCGATCAGGCCGGCGCAGAGGTCGGAGATGATGTCGCCGAACAGGTTGGTGGTCACGATGACGTCGAACTGCTCCGGACGCATCACCAGCTGCATGCAGGTGTTGTCCACGATCATCTCGTCGCATTCGATGTCCGGGTATTCCCTGGCCACGTCGCGCGCGGCGTTGAGGAAGATGCCCGAGGTCGATTTCAGGATGTTTGCCTTGTGCACCACCGTGACCTTCTTGCGGCCCACCCGGCGCGCCAGGTCGAAGGCGTAGCGCACGATGCGCTCCGAGCCCTTGCGGGTGTTGCGGGTGATCGAGACCGCCCAGCTGCCGTCGGGCGCGGTTTCCTGGCCCTCGGCGGTGTAGGCGCCTTCGGTGTTCTCGCGCACGGTGATGATGTCCACGCCCTCGGTGAAGCGCGAGCGCGTATTCGGGAACGAGGTCGCCGGGCGCACGTTGGCGTACAGGTCGAAGTGGCGGCGTAGCTGCACGTTGATCGACGAGAAGCCGCCGCCCACCGGCGTGGTCAGCGGGCTCTTGAGCGCGACCCGGTTGCGGCTGATCGAATCCAGCGTGGCCTGCGGCAGCAGGTCGCCGTGCTTCTCGAGCGCCACCAGGCCGGCATCGGCCTCTTCGTACACAAGCCCGAGCTTCATCGCGTCAAGCACGTGCAGGGTGGCGTCCATGATCTCCGGGCCGATGCCATCGCCGCGGATGACCGTGATTGTCTGGGTCATGAGTGTGGGGTCCATGCTGGGGGGACGCCGGGCACAAGGCGGGGCGTCGGGGGAGGCGGAATGCAGCGCCCGATTATGCCAAAAGCCGCCCGGCGCCGTCGGTCGTCGCCTGCGGGGCACTCAGTCGTGGGCGTGGCTCGGCGGCGCCTCGGCGCCGGCTTCCAGCTGGTCCAGGAAGTCCACGGCCCGGCGCAGGTGCGGGATCACGATGCTGCCACCCACCACCAGGCCGATCGAAAACGCCTCGAACATGGCGTCGCGGCCGACCCCTGCGTCGCGGCACTTGGCCACGTGGTAACTGATGCAGTCATCGCAGCGCAGCACCAGCGACGCGACCAGTCCCAGCAGCTCCTTGGTCTTCACGTCCAGCGCCCCCGCCTGGTAGGCCTGCGTATCGAGCGCGAAGAAGCGCCGCACCACCTGGTTGGGCTCGGCCAGGATGCGCTCGTTCATGCGCTCGCGGAAGGCGGCGAACTCGCGGACGCGGTCGCCTTCACCACTCCCGCTCACGCGCCCTTTCCCTGCAGCAGGGGCTCGAACCCGCCCGCCCGGTGCAGCGCCATCATGTCGTCGTAGCCGCCCACGTGGGCGTCGCCGACGAAGATCTGGGGCACCGAGGTCCGGCCGGCGCGCGACACCATGCGCTCGCGCTCTGCGGGATCGGTGTCGATCCGCACCTCGGTCCATTCCAGGCCCTTGCTGCGCAGGAAGTTCTTGGCCGCCACGCAGTAGGCGCAGACGGCGCTGGTGTACAGGGTGATCTCGGGGGAAGCGTTGTCGTTCAAGAGGGATCTCCGGGAACGTGTGCCGCCGGCTGCGGTCGGTGCCGTGGCGGGTACTGGATGTCGCGCGGAACCGACTCCGCGCGGGCAGACCGCATTTTCACCGATCTTGCGCGGTGCGACGTGCACGCCACGCATCGGGGCCGGATCGACCGGACGGATTAACGGGGTGTTCACGCCTGCAGCAGGCGTCGCCCCCATCCTGTCACCCACACACCCTCATCGGCCCGACCCATCCGATCCCGCATGCGCCTGCTTCCCGCCACCCTCGCCTTCGCCCTCGCCCTGGCCGCCTCGGCGGCACCTGCGCAGCAGAGGTTGCCCGACATCGGTTCCTCCGCCGACACCCTGCTCGGCCCGGCGCAGCAGCGCGAGTACGGCCAGATGCTGCTGGCGCAGCTGCGCCATTACGACTACGTGCTGGATGACCCGCTGATCGACTCGTGGCTGCGCCACATGGGCAACCGGCTGGCCGAGGCCAGCGACCAGCCCGAGCAGCCGTTCACGTTTTTCATGATCAAGGACCGCTCGGTCAACGCCTTCGCCACCTTGGGCGGATACATCGGCACCAACGCCGGCCTGGTGCTGATCGCCGAAAGCGAGGACGAGGTCGCAGGCGTGCTCGCCCACGAGATCGCGCACGTGACCCAGGCCCACGTGCTGCGCGGCGCCGAGCGCGCCCAGCGGGACAGCATCCCGATCCTGCTGGCGATGCTGGGCGCGATGGCGGTGGCTTCGCAGACCAGCAGCGATTCCGCCGGAAACGCCGCGATCGCGGCCGTCGCCAGTGCCCAGGGCCTGCTGGTCCAGCGCCAGATCGACTACACCCGGTCCAATGAATCCGAGGCCGACCGCGTCGGCATGCGCACGCTGGCGCGCAGCGGCTACGAGCCCACGGCCATGGCCGGGATGTTCGAACACATGCAGGCGCTGTCGCGCACCAACCAGGGCGGCGAGCGCGAACGCGCGCCGGACTACCTGCGCACCCACCCCGTCACCACGGTCCGCATCAGCGAAGCGCGGCAGCTGGCCGAGCAGCACGCCGACCGGCGCACCGGCAGCTTCGCGACCACCGGGCTGGCCGGGAACAACCCCCTGCTTCCGCCCCTGCTGCGCCCCGGCACCATGGATGCCGCCACCGGCGACCAGTTCGGCTGGGCGCGCGAGCGCCTGCGCGCGCTCAGCGCGGAAACGCCGGGGCGGGCCATCGCCGAGTATGGCCAGTTGGCCCGCGGCGGCACGCTCACCGATCCCCAGCGCTACGGCCTGGCGGTGGCGCAGCTCCTGGCCGACCAGAGCGCGGACGCCGCCCGCGGTTTCGAAGCACTGCTGGCCTCGCATCCCGGCGACACCTGGCTGCTGCTGGGACTTGCGCGCGCGGAGTCACGCCAGGGCCTGCACGCCCAGGCCGACGCGCGCTATGAAAGCCTGGTGCGGCGCATGCCGCGCAACCGCGCCGTGGTGCTGGGCTATGCCGAGACCCTGGTCGAGCGCAACAACGCCGCATCGGGCCGCCGCGCGCAGGACATCTTGCGCCCGTTGATGGCCGGCTCCGGCGAGGACCCCGTATTCCACCGCGTGTTCGCGCGCGCCAGCGACAGCGCCGGCGACCCGATCCGCGCCGGCGAGGCCTGGGCCGAAACCGCCTTCCTGAGCGGCCGTGCCGAGCAGGCCCTGCTCCAGCTCAACACCCTGCGCAAGCGCGACGACCTCGACTATTACGCGCGCGCCCGCATCGACGCACGCATCGCCGCGATCACCCCCACCGTCCTCGAGCTCCGCCGCCAGGGCATCCGCGATCCTGACCTGCACAGGCGCTGACGCCTTGCGCCGCGCGGCGCTGTCACCGCACTGTCACCAAACCGTCGTCTAATGACCGCCATGGCCAAGAGCGAGCGGTAGCAGCGTGCAGAAGCGCATCCTGATCGTCGACGATGAACCCGCCATCCGCGACATGGTGGCGTTCGCCGTGCGCAAGGGCGACTACGAGCCGGTCCATGCGGCCGATGCCCGCCAGGCCCAGGAGGCGATCGCCGACCGCGTACCCGACCTGATCCTGCTGGACTGGATGCTGCCGGGCACCACCGGGATCGAGCTGGCCCGGCGCTGGCGCCGCGAATCGCTGACCCGCGAGATCCCGATCATCATGCTCACCGCCCGCGGCGAGGAAAACGACCGCGTCGGCGGCCTCGAGGCCGGCGTCGACGACTACGTGGTCAAGCCCTTCTCGTCGCGCGAACTCCTGGCACGCATCCGCGCGGTCATGCGTCGCTCCCGCGAGGACGACGAGGACGGCAGCGTGACCGTGGGCGGCCTGCGCATCGACGGCGCCGCGCACCGGGTGTTCGCGGACGGGGAGCCGGTGTCGATCGGACCCACCGAGTACCGCCTGCTGCACTTCTTCATGACCCATCCCGACCGCGTGTATTCGCGTTCGCAGCTGCTTGACCACGTCTGGGGCGGCAGCGTCTACGTCGAGGAACGCACGGTCGACGTGCACATCCGCCGCCTGCGCAAGACCCTGGAGCCGTTCGCGCTCGACGGCATGGTGCAGACGGTGCGGGGCGCGGGTTACCGATTCTCCGCCTCGGTCTAGACTGGCGGCATGCCGCCGACCCTCAAGATTTCGTGGCAGCGGACCCTGGCAACGCTGGCGGGGGTGCTGGTTGCCGCCCTGCTGACCGGCCTGGCGGTGGGCCAGCCCTGGCCCGCGGTGGCGCTGGCGGCGCTGGCGCTGCTGGCGGCGCACCTGCTGCGCCTGCGCCGGATCATGGGCCACCTGGACGCACGGATGCGCCTGCCGCCACCCAGCGCGCGCGGTGGTGTCTGGTCCGCCGTGGAGCGCCTGCTGCATCGTGCACGCCAGGAAGTCCGCACCCGGGAGCGCCGGCTGGTGGAGATGATGCGCGCCTACCGCGCGGTCGCCGCCGCCCTGCCGGATGCGCTCGTGGTCGTCGACCGCAATACCCAGCGGGTGATCTGGTGCAACGCCGCTTCCGGCAGGCTGCTCGGCCTGGAGTACCCGCAGGACCGCGGCGCCAGCCTCTGCGAACGGTTGCAGCCGCTGCCGATCGCGCACTGGCTGAGCGCCGGCCGCCACGCCGAGCCGATCGTCGACGCCGCCTCGCCCGCGGATCCGGCGATCCGCATCAGCCTGCGCCTGATCCCCTACTCCGACGCGCTGTGGCTGCTGGTCGCACGCGACGTCGGCAAGCTGATGCGCCTGGAGAAGATGCGCCGCGATTTCGTGGCCAACGTCTCCCACGAGCTGCGCACCCCGCTGACGGTGATCCACGGCTACCTGGACATGCTCGACCCGGCCGAGGCCGCCGAAACCGCCGATTGGGAGCCGATCATCGGCGAGATGCGGCGCCAGTCGCAGCGCATGACCCGGCTGGTGGAAGACCTGCTGATGCTGTCCAGGCTGGAGGCCCAGGAGACCATCGAAGACGATGAAGTCGCGATGGTGCCGATGCTCGCCACCCTGCGCCGCGAGGCCGAAGCGATCAGCCAGGGCCGCCACCAGGTCAAGGTCGAGGACCTGGCCGGGGTCGACCTGCTCGGCTCCACGCGCGAACTGCACAGCGCGTTCTCCAACCTCGTCGCCAACGCGGTGCGCTACACGCCCAGCGGCGGCACGGTATCCGTCCGCCTGGAGCCCGCGACGCAGGGCGGGGTTTCGCTGTCGGTCGAGGACAGCGGTTACGGTATTCCCGCCGCACACCTCTCACGCCTGACCGAACGCTTCTACCGTGTCTCCAGCAGCCGGACCCGCGAAACCGGCGGCACCGGCCTGGGCCTGGCGATCGTCAAGCACGTGCTGCAGCTGCACCAGGCGCGGCTGGACATCAGCAGCGAAGTCGGGCGCGGCAGCACATTCTCCTGCCATTTCGGCGCCGAACGCGTCCTGGCGCGAACGCCGGACCACCATGAAGAACCCCATGACCAGACCATCACCGGCCAATCCGCCTGACGCCCGCACGACGCGCACGTTCGCGGCGCGCGCGCAGGCGGCCACCGCCAAGGCAAGTGACCCTGCCTCGGACCCGGTCGCGGACTCGCTCCGCGATCCCGCGCTGTACCTCAACCGCGAGCTGTCGCAGCTCGACTTCAACTTCCGCGTGCTCGCGCAGGCGCAGGACGCGACCATGCCGCTGCTCGAGCGGCTACGCTTCCTGTGTATCTCCTGCACCAACCTCGACGAGTTCTTCGAGATCCGCGCGGCCACCGTGCGCCATGCGCAGGACTTCGACGTGCCGCTGCCGCCGGACGGCCTTTCGCCCGGCACCGTGCTGCGCCGGATCCATGAGCGCACCGCCGAACTGGTGGCCGCGCAATACGCCTGCTGGAACGACGTGCTGCGCCCGGCCCTGGCCGACTCCGGCGTGCGCGTGCTGGCGCGCGAGACCTGGAACACGCGCCAGCGCCGCTGGCTGCGCGCGTATTTCCGCGAAGAGATCCTGCCGGTGCTGTCGCCGCTGGGGCTGGATCCGTCGCACCCGTTCCCGAAGATCCTCAACAAATCGCTCAACCTGGTAGTGGTGCTCAAGGGCAAGGATGCGTTCGGCCGCAGCGGGCATCTGGCCATCGTCCGCGCGCCGCGTTCCCTGGCGCGGATCATCCGCCTGCCGCCGCGCGTGTCGGGTGGCGAGCACGACTTCGTGTTCCTCTCGGCGATGCTGTCCGAGTTCGTGGAAGACCTGTTCCCGGGAATGAAGGTCCAGGGCGCCTATCAGTTCCGGGTGACGCGCAACTCCGAGCTGATCCTCGACGAGGACGAGGTCGAAAACCTCGCCCTGGCGCTGCGCGACGAACTGCTCGGCCGTGGCTACCTGCGCGCGATGCGGCTCGAGATCGCCGCCGACTGCCCGGCGCCGATCGTCGAGGACCTGCTGCGGAACTTCGACCTGCCGGAGAACGCCGTCTATCGCATCAACGGCCCGGTCAACCTCAACCGGGTGATCCACGTCTACAACGACGTCGATCGCCCCGAGCTCAAGTTCCCGCCCTTCCAGGCGCGACAGCTGCCGGGTGGCGACGCGATGTTCGAACGCATCGCCGAGGGCGACATCCTGCTCCACCACCCCTTCGACGCCTTCAGCCCGGTGCTCGAACTGCTCAAGCAGGCCGCGGCCGATCCCGGCGTGCTCGCGATCAAACAGACCCTGTACCGCACCGGGCGCGATTCGCCGATCGTCGAGCACCTGGTGCAGGCCGCGCGCAACGGCAAGGACGTCACCGTGGTGGTCGAGCTGCGCGCGCGCTTCGACGAAGAGGCGAACCTCGGCCTGGCCGACCGCCTGCAGGACGCCGGCGTGCAGGTGGTCTACGGCGTGGTCGGCTACAAGACCCACGCCAAGATGCTGCTGGTGGTGCGCCGCGAGGGTCGCCGCCTGCGCCGCTACGTGCACATGGGCACCGGCAACTACCACAGCGGAACCGCGCGGGCCTATACCGACATCGGCCTGATGACCGCCGATGCCGACATCGGCAGCGACGTGCACCAGATCTTCCAGCAGATCTCGGGGCTCGCGCCGGCGATCCATCTCAAGCGCCTGCTGCAGTCGCCGTTCACCCTGCACGCCGCGGTGCTGGCATCGATCAGGCGCGAAGCCCGGCTGGCCGCCGCCGGCCGCCCGGCGCGCATCGTCGCCAAGATGAACGCGCTCAACGAGCCGCAGGTGGTGCGCGCCCTGTACGCGGCCTCGCAGGCGGGGGTGCAGATCGACCTGATCGTGCGCGGCGCCTGCACCCTTCGCCCTGGCGTGCCCGGCGTCTCGGACAACATCCGCGTGCGCTCCATTGTCGGCCGCTTCCTTGAACACAGCCGCGTGTACTGGTTCGGCAACGATGGCGCGCCGGAAACCTGGTGTGCCAGCGCCGACTGGCTGGAGCGCAACCTGCTGCGCAGGGTCGAGACCTGCTTCCCGATCCTGGACCCGACAGTCGCCGACCGCGTCCGCCGGGAGGCGCTGGAAACCTATCTTGCCGACAACACCAACGCCTGGGAGTTGCAGCCGGACGGCAGCTACCGCGAACTCGCGCCGGCCAAGGGCGAGGCCGCGCATTCCGCGCAGGCGTCGCTGCTTGCGGACATCTGCGGATGAGCCCGCTGACGGCGCCCCCGGCTTCGCAGAGCCAGCCGCTGGTCGATGGCGACATGCTTGCCGCGATCGACCTCGGCTCCAACAGCTATCACATGGTCGTGGCCCGCTACACGCTGGGCCAGCTGCGCATCGTCGACCGGCTGCGCGAGACCGTGCGCATGGCCGAGGGCCTGGACGCCCGCGGCGGCCTGGTCACGGAGGTGCGACAGCGCGCACTGCAGTGCCTGGCGCGCTTCGGCCAGCGCATCCGCGACATCCCGCCGCATCGGGTGCGCGCGGTGGCCACCAACAGCGTGCGCAAGCTGGCGGCGCCGCAGGCCTTCCTGATGCCGGCAGAGACCGCGCTCGGCCATGCCATCGAGATCGTGGCGGGACGCGAGGAGGCGCGCCTGGTGTACCTGGGGGTCGCACACGCGCAACCACCGAAGGCGGGGCACCGCCGCCTGGTGATCGACATCGGCGGCGGTTCGACCGAATGCATCATCGGCCGCGGCTTCGAGACCCTGGAGCGCGAGAGCATGCAGCTGGGCGCGGTAGCGAGCACGATGCGCTACTTCGGCAGCGGGCGGCTGTCGCGGCGCAAGTGGCGCGACGCCCTGATCGAAGCCTCCGTGGAATTCCAGCAGTTCGCGGCGACCTACCGCAGCCTCGGCTGGCAGGAGGCGATCGGCGCATCGGGCACCAACAAGGCCATCGGCGAGATCTGCGCGGCGATGAAGCTCACCAAGGGCGCGGTCACGGCCGCCGCCCTGCCCGTGGTCCGCGACGAACTGCTGCGCGCCGGCCATATCGACGACATCAAGCTGCCGGGCCTGTCTGCCGAACGCCGGCCGATCATCGCCGGCGGGCTGCTGGTGCTCGAAGCGGCCTTTGGCAGCCTGGACCTGGAGCGGATGGCGGTAAGCAAGGCCGCGCTGCGCGAAGGCGTGCTGTACGACATGCTCGGCCGTGCCGGCGACCAGGATCCGCGCGAGGCTTCGGTGGATGCGCTGGCCCAGCGCTATGGCATGGACCGCGCGCAGGCGCTCCGGGTCGAGGCCACCGCGGGCAGGCTGTTCGACCAGGTCGCGACCACCTGGGCGCTCACGCTCGACGACCGGGTCATGCTGTCCTGGGCGGCGCAGCTGCACGAACTGGGATTGACGATCGCGCACAGCCATTACCAGGTGCACGGCGCATACATCCTGGCGCAGTCCGACATCGCCGGCTTCTCGCGCCAGGAGCAGCAGTTCCTCGCGGCGCTGGTTCGCGCGCACCGGCGCAAGGTGCCGAAGACCGTGTTCGAAGCCCTGCCCGACCGCTTGCTGCCGGCTGCGCGCAGGCTGTCGACCCTGCTGCGGCTGGCGGTGCTGCTGCACCGCGGACATGAGAGTCCCGACATCCCGGGACTGGCCGCAGTGGCCGTCGACGACGCGCTGGAACTGCAGCTGCCCGCGCGCTACCTCGAAGAACGGCCCTTGCTGCAGGCCGACCTTGCGGGGGAGTCTGCGGAAACCGCCGCCTTGGGCATCGCGCTGCGCATCAGCCAGCGCGCGGCCGTCGCGGGCTGAGGGCTGGGCCGGGCGCAGCGTGCCGAGTTCCCTTCGCCGCGCCTCCGCTCAGCCCTTCGCGCGCTCCGAATAGATGCGCACTTCGGTCTTTCCGCCCGGCTTGGGCACGAACACCATCCGCGTCTGCGACAGCACGTTGCCGCCCGCGGCGGTGACGTAGAACAGCCCCCAGTCCTGGGCGTCGCCCATGCTGTCGAAACTGCCGACGATGCGGCAGCTCGACTGCTTGCAGGCGATGTCGACGTTGCCCGGGCGCAGGCCGGTGCCGGCCATGGTGTCACCCGAAATGGTCTCGACCAGGAGGTTCTCGGTGCGCGGGCCGCTGACCGGATCGGGCACGTCGCGGGCGAAGCTGGCCTCGAGCTCCTTGAGCTGCTGGTCGCGCGCCGCGGCGATCTCTTCGGGCGTCTGCGGCTCCCCGACGCCGAAACCGGAGCCGAGGTCGCCACCGATGCCGCCGGCCAACTCGGGCCGGATGCCCACCGGTGCGCGTCGCGCCGGGGTCCGCGGCGTGCTTTCCAGGGCGTCCATGCGTTCGGTCAGCTGGGCCAGCGTCGCGTCCGCGTCCGTCTTGTCCGGACGGTCCCAGACCAGGCTCGCCACCAGCGCGACCACCGCGATGGCGGCGATGGTCCATGGCAAGCGCTCTTTGAAACCGTTCCGGGTGTGATCGGCACTCATCTCTGTCGCAGCTCCGTGATGTCCGGGAGTCACTTTAAACGCTAAACGATGGCGGTTCCCGACAGGTGGAAGGACCATCCGCCACCGTATCTAGCGATGCTATGCTCGGGCCAACCGTTCCGGAGGCAGCAATGGGCCGTCGAATCCTCGCGTTCACGTCGCTGGTCGTGCTGCTTGCGACCGCCTGTTCCAGCGGTCCGGTGCGCCGCATTTCGGAGCCCGCGGCAAGCATCCAGCAGCTGACCGTGCAGGCCGACGGCAGCTGGTCGATCAACCTGCGCCTGCAGAACTACAGCAGCATCCCGATGCGCTTCGAATCGGTGGACCTGGAAGTTGCCGTCGGTGGCCAGGCAGCCGGCGCGCTGCGGCACGCGCCGGCACTCGAGGTCGGGCCCGAATCGGCGGACGTGGTCGCGGTCTCGATGGTGCCGGCCTCCAGCGCACGCATGGTGCTGGCCGACGCGCTCGCCGCGGGCCGCGGCGTCGACTACGGGCTCGAAGGCAGGATCGAGGCCGCACCGGCGGACAAGGGGTCCGCCCGCAGTTACAAGGTGACGCGCAAGAGCGCGCTCAGCCCCGCACCGGGGCTGCCGGGCGTGTTGCGCTGAGCCCCGCCATCCCATTCCACCCCATCGCAAGGACACGTCCCCGGACATGAGCCAGTACACCGCCCCGCTCGACGATATCCGCTTCGTCCTCAACGAGGTGCTCGAGGCACCGACGCAGTTCGCCCGCCTCGGCTACGCCGATGCCACGCCCGACGTCATCGATGCGGTCCTCGAGGAAGCCGCGCGCTTCAGCGGCAGCGTGCTCGCGCCGCTCAACGCGATCGGCGACCAGCAGGGCTGCCGCCATGACCCCGCCACCGGCGACGTCACCACGCCCGACGGCTTCAAGGCCGCCTATGCGCAGTACGTCGAAGGCGGCTGGCCTGGCCTGACCGCGGCGCCGGAGTACGGCGGCCAGGGCCTGCCGCACCTGGTGGGCACCCTGGTGAGCGAGATGATCAACTCCGCCAACCTTGCCTGGGGCAACTTCCCGCTGCTTTCGCACGGCGCGGTTGAAGCACTGCGCCAGCACGGCGAGGACTGGCAGCGCGAGGTCTTCCTTAAACCGCTGCTGGAAGGCAGCTGGACCGGCACCATGTGCCTGACCGAGCCGCACTGCGGCACCGACCTGGGCCTGCTGCGCACGCGCGCCGAGCCCGTCGGCGACGGTGCGTACTCCATCACCGGCACCAAGATCTTCATCACCGCCGGCGAGCACGACTTCACCGACAACATCATCCACCTGGTGCTGGCCAAGCTGCCGGATGCGCCGCCGGGGGCGAAGGGCATCTCGCTGTTCGTCGCGCCCAAGTTCAAGGTTTCCCGCGACGGCACCGTTGGCGAGCGCAACGCGGTGCGCTGCGGTTCGATCGAACACAAGATGGGCATCAAGGGGTCGGCGACCTGCGTGATGAACTTCGACGGCGCCCAGGGCTACCTGGTCGGCGAGAAGCACGGCGGGCTCAAGGCGATGTTCACCATGATGAACTCCGCGCGCCTGGGCGTGGGCCTGCAGGGGCTGGGCCTGTCGGAGCGCGCCTACCAGAACGCGCTCCGCTACTCGCGCGAGCGCCTGCAGTCGCGTGCGCTGACCGGGCCGAAGTTCCCCGAAAAGCCCGCCGACCCCATCATCGTGCACCCCGACGTGCGCCGCATGCTGCTGTCGGTCAAGGCCCTGACCGAAGGCAGCCGCATGCTGGCGATGCACGCCGGCAGCCTGCTTGACGAGGCCGCCCATGCCAGCGACCCGGCCGCGCGCGAACGCGCCGAGACCCTGGTCGGCTTCCTGACCCCGATTTCCAAGGCCTGCCAGACCGAGTGGGGCATCGAGAACACCTACAACGCACTGCAGTGCTTCGGCGGCCACGGCTACATCGCCGAACACGGCATGGAACAGCTGGCGCGCGACGCCCGCATCACCACGCTGTACGAAGGCACGACCGGCATCCAGGCGATGGACCTGATCGGGCGCAAGACGGCCTCCTCGCGCGGCGCGGGCCTGAAGCTGTTCCTGGCCGAGGTGGAAGCGTTCTGCGCGGCGAATGCCGGCGACGACGGACTCGCCGACGACATCGCCACCCTGCGCGCCAGATGTGCGGAATGGAGCGAGCTGACCACCGGCGTGCTGGGCCGTGCGGCCGGCAACCCCGACGAGCTCGGGGCCGCCGCCTGGGATTACCTGTTCTATTCCGGCTACGTGGTCCTGGGGTACTGGTGGCTGCGCGCGGCGGTGGCGGCACGCGGTTCGTCGCGGCCGGCGGCGTTCAAGGAAGCCAAGCGCGAAACCGCCCGCTTCTACTTCGCCCGGATCCTGCCGCGCACCCTGGCCCACGCCGCCGCCATCCGCGCCGGCGCCGGGTCGCTGATGGCGCTGGAGGCCGAGCACTTCGACGCCTGAGCCCGCCTCTACACAAGCCGTCATGGGGAGCGTATAAACTGCTGTTCCCATGGAATCCGACAGAGCGCGACTTCGCCTTGTCAGCGGCATGGAACCCCCGGCACCGCCGGCGATCCCGCAGTCCGCGGGCATGGGGGTCCCGGCCCTGGGTCGCGTGCGCCTGCTGGCCCTGGATGCCCACGGCCGCGCCCTTGACTGGATGAGCTGGCAGGAAGCGACCTGTCTGTACGTGCGCGGGGCAGTGGCCTGGACCCTTGGCGAACCCTGCCTTGCGGTGCGCGGCGGCATCAGCCGCATCACCGGGGCGCGCAGCCTGGTCGAGCTGCATCCCATCGTGGCCGCGCGCGGCCACGCCAGCGCACGGGCGCTGGACCCGACGCCTGCGCTGACCAACAGCGCGCTCTTCGCCCGCGACCAGCACTTGTGCATGTACTGCGGCCATGCGTTCCCGCGCCAGAAGCTCACCCGCGACCACGTGCAGCCCGTGTCGCGCGGCGGGGTGGACACCTGGGAGAACGTGGTCGCCGCCTGCTTCGCCTGCAATTCGCGCAAGGGCGGCCGCAATCCGGCGCAGGCGTCGATGCCGCTCCTCGCCATCCCGTACCGGCCAAGCTGGATCGAGCACCTGATCCTCTCCAACCGCAACATCCTCGCCGACCAGATGGCCTTCCTCTCCAGCCAGCTGCCGAAGCGCCGGCGCCACTGACGGCATCCTGCCGCGCGAATCCCGTCGCAGTGCGAACGCGACCGGCATCACCAAACACCGCGTGGAGTGACGCATCTCAGCCGCAAGTGCCGCCCTGCGCGCGTTGACGGCCGTGACCGGCTCCGCAACACTCCGTCAATTCAATGTCAGGAATGCTGCGCGATGTCGCTCACCCTCGGCCTGACCGGGATGGACCCCGCAACCGAAGCCGCACTCAAGGCCGCCTTCATCGAGGCCAACGCACGCCTGGGCGAGCGCTGGTCGCTGGTGCCCGATGCGCAGGCCGGCCATATCGTGGTCGACATGGACAGCATGTACGGTCCGATGAGCTGGCTGCGCCTGCACGCCGCCGGCCGCCAGGTGATCGGCCTGACCTCGGCGCCGCGCACGCAGACCGACTACCGCCTCGGCCGGCCCTTCGATCCCGGACAACTGGTCGAACTGCTGGTGGACGTCGCCCGCGGCATGGGCATCGAACTGCAGCAGGCGTCCGCAGGTCCCCCGCCCGCCACCACGGCTGGATCGACGACGGACCCTGCGCCGGCGCCCGCCACCGAAGTGGCAGCCGTCCCCCCGGCCGGCGATGCGCCCGCGCCTGCCGTCGCTCCCGACCCGGCACCGGCACCGGCACCGGTGCCAGAGCCCGCGCCGTCGCCCGTGCCCTCCGCTCCGCTGCTGCGCGCGGCATCAGAGCCGCAAGCCGCGCAGGCATCGCCTGAAGACGATATTTCCGGTGACGCAGCGGAATCTCCGGACGCCACGCCAGCCGACGCCCTGGCCGCCTCCGCCGCCCCGACCCTTCCGGCCGAAGGCGCACTGGCCGCGTGGTTGCGGCCCGGCGCGATGACCGGCAGGTTGCGCTACCGCCGGGACGGGCATCCCACCTTGCTGGTCGACGCCTCCAACGACAGCTGGTTCGGCCCCGCGCAACTCAAGCCGCTGGCGTCCACCTTCGGGCACGGGATCGGGACCGCGGATTTCGAACCGGTGGATTCCGCGGAATGGGCGCGCGAAACCGCATCCGCGGGCGCGCCGCAGCCGCTCTCGCGCCTGCGCTGGTTCGACGGCCTGCTCGCCGGCGGCGGTGCGCTGCTCCCGGGCCTCGACCCGGCAAGCCTGTTCCAGCTCAACAAATGGCCGCAGACCGAACGTGAATACCCGCGCCACTTCCGCATCGCCACCCAGATGATGAAGGGGCCGGCCACCGTGGCCGCGATCGCCGCCGCCAGCGGGGTGCCGGAAGCCGACGTCGCCGACTTCGTCAACGCCAACCTCGCCACCGGCTTCGCCGAACCGGTGCGCGACGAACCGCCACGCCCGGAAGAGCCACCCAAGCCGCGCGTTGGTCTGCTGGGGCGCCTGCGCAACCGCTGAACGGGGCCTGCGCGGGCTGGCGCCCGCTCAATGCGGCGCAGTACGCCACGGCGTCCTACAATGCGCGGATGATCGACTCCACTCGCCACCCGCGCCTTGCGCGCATCGACAGCCCGGCCCGCCTGCGCGAGTTCGACGAAGCGGAACTGCCCGCCATCGCCGACGAGCTGCGTGCCTACCTCATTGAATCCGTCGGCAAGAGCGGCGGCCATTTCGGCGCCGGCCTGGGCGTGGTGGAGCTGACCACCGCCCTGCACTACATCTACGACACCCCGCGCGACCGCATCGTCTGGGACGTCGGCCACCAGGCCTACCCGCACAAGATCCTGACCGGCCGCCGCGACACCATCCACACGGTGAAGCAGAAGGACGGCGTCGCGCCGTTCCCCAAGCGCGAGGAAAGCGAGTACGACACCTTCGGCGTCGGCCACTCCTCCACCAGCATCTCCGCGGCGCTCGGCATGGCCATCGCCGCCGCCCGCGCGGGCGACGACCGCAAGGTGGTCGCGGTGATCGGCGACGGCGCGATGACCGCGGGCATGGCTTTCGAGGCGCTCAACCACGCCGGCGGCATGGAGCCCGAGCCCAACATCCTGGTGGTGCTCAACGACAACCGCATGTCGATCAGCGAGAACGTCGGCGGCCTGACCAAGATGCTTGGCCGGGCCACCGGCAGCCATACGCTCAACGCCCTGCGCGAGGGCGGCAAGAAGCTCCTGGGCGACAAGAACAAGTCGCCGGCGCGCTTCGTGCGCCGATGGGAAGAACACTGGAAGGGCATGTTCGTGCCGTCCACCCTGTTCGAGGAAATGGGCTTCCACTACACCGGCCCGATCGACGGCAACGACATCAAGGCCCTGGCCTCGGCGCTGAAGCTGCTTCGCACCCTCAAGGGGCCGCAGCTGCTGCACGTCATCACTACCAAGGGCAAGGGCTACGAGCGCGCCGAAGGCGACCAGATCGGCTACCACGCGGTGTCGCCCTTCGATCCCGACCAGGGTCTGGTGGCCAAGCCCGGCGCGGTGAAGAAGCCGACCTACACCGACATCTTCGGCGACTGGCTGTGCGACATGGCCGCCGCCGACCCGAAGCTCATGGGCATCACCCCGGCGATGCGCGAGGGCTCCGGCCTCGTGCGCTACAGCCGCGAGTTCCCCGAGCGCTATTTCGACGTCGCGATCGCCGAGCAGCATGCGGTCACGCTCGCCGCCGGCATGGCCTGCGAAGGCGCCAAGCCCGTGGTCGCGATCTACTCCACCTTCCTGCAGCGCGGCTACGACCAGCTGGTGCACGACGTGGCCCTGCAGGAGCTGGACGTGCTGTTCGCGATCGACCGCGGCGGCGTGGTCGGCCCCGACGGCGCCACCCACGCCGGCAACCTCGATCTCAGCTACCTGCGCTGCGTGCCCAACATGGTGGTCATGGCACCCGCAGACGAAGACGAGTGCCGCAAGATGCTGTCCACAGGCTTCCGCTTCGACGGTCCGGCCGCCGTGCGCTACCCGCGCGGCAGCGGCCCCGGCGTTGCGATCGACCGGGGCCTGGACACGCTGCCCATCGGCAAGGCGCAGCTGCGCCGCGAGGGTGGGCGCATCGCGCTGCTCGCCTTCGGCGCCACGGTACCCGCGGCCGAAGCCGTGGGTGCCGAACTCGGCCTCACGGTGGTCAACATGCGCTTCGTGAAGCCGCTGGACCGGGAGCTGCTGCTGGAGTTGGCGCGCACGCACGAAGGCTTCGTGACCATCGAGGACAACGTGGTGATGGGCGGCGCCGGCTCGGGCGTCTCCGAGCTGCTGGCCGCGGAGGCCGTCCTGCTGCCCGTGCTGCACCTCGGGCTGCCCGACGCGTTCCAGCACCACGCCAGCCGCGAGGACCTCCTGGCCGAGGCCGGCATCGACGCCGCGGGCATCCGCGCGGCGGTGCTGGAACGCTGGCCGCAGGCAGGCCACGCCGAGGCCACGGGGCCGCGAAGCGCGGCGGGCTGAAGGCCGGCCGCAAGGCCTATACTCCGGGCATCCCGCGCGTCGGCGCGGGGCGGCCGACGGTGGGGAGGGCCAGTGAAGACAGGACCACTGCGCGGAGACGCCGCGCACGCGAACGTGTTCAGTTCGCCGCGGGCGCGCGCGGCCCTGCCCCGGCGCGTCTACCGCTATCGGATGCTCGGCATGGGGCTCGGCGCCCTGGCGACGGCAATGGTGCTGTGGGAGCTCCAGGCCGGACCGCTGCGCTGGACTCTGTGCGCGCTCACCGGACTGGCCTGGCCGCACATCGCCTACCTGATGGCCAGGCGCAGCGCCGACCCCTTCAAGGCCGAGCAGCGCAACCTGCTGGTCGATTCCGCGATCGCCGCGCTGTGGGTCCCGCTGATGCACTTCAACCTGCTGCCCAGCGTGCTGCTGGTCGCGCTGTCCGCGGCGGACAAGGTCAACTCCGACGTGCCGGGCATCTTCCGGCGCACGCTTCCCGTGTCGCTGGCCGCGCTTCTGCTCGGCGGCCTGGCAACCGGATTCGCCTTCCAGCCTGCGTCCAGTACCGCCGTGATCCTGGCCTGCCTGCCAATGCTGCTGATCCACACCGGCATGGTCAGTCTTGGCCGGCAGCAGCTGGTGCGCAAGGTACTGCAGAAGAACCGCGAGCTCGACCTGCTCGGCCGCGTCGACAGGGTCACAGGGCTGGCGCTGCGCGGGCACTGGGAACGCGACGCCGCGGCGGCGCTGCATGACGTCCACGCCTACGCCCGGCCCGCGGCCCTGCTGCTGATCGACGTTGACGGCTTCAAGCGCGTCAATGACGAGAGTGGCCACGTCGCGGGCGATGCCTTGCTGCGCGCGGCCGGCGCCGTGCTGCGCACGCTGCTGCGCCCCGGCGACATCGCCGGCCGCTATGGCGGCGACGAATTCGCGGTGGTCTGCCCTGCGACCGGTCTGGACGAGGCCGCGCGGCTGGCAGAAACCTACCGGGCCGCCGTCGAGCGCATCGCGCTGGCCGAAGCGCCCGGCCACGTGTATTCGGTGAGCATCGGCATCGCGCAGGCGCGCGCGAACCACGCGCGCATCGAGCACTGGATCGCCGCCGCCGATGCGGCGCTGTACGAGGCCAAGCGCAGCGGTCGCAACCGCCTGGTGCTGGCTCCCGGCGAGGCCGAGGACGCGAACGGCTGAAGCCCGCCCGCGCCGCTACGGCGCTTCGATGACGTAGCCGCGCGCCGCGAGCTTCTCCAGCATGCCGTCGGCCTTGAGCAGGTAGTGCATCGGCAACATTGCGAAGCTCGAGTCGTGCTCGGCCAGCGCCCGGTCCACGTTATCCAGCCAGGCCTCGCCGGCGCGTCGCGGCAAGTCGGCGACGCCCAGCCGCTGCGCCAGCGCGCTGCCGGTCAGCGCTTCCTGACAGCTCACATAGTGGTTCTCGTAGGGCAGCGCACGCAGCCCATCGATGTCGCCGACGGCCCAGGCATTGGCGCGGGCGCGCATGTTGTCGAGGTCGGTCTCGATCCGGTCCATGGTGCCGGCGAAGCACTCGCGGTCGGCAAGGTCACTCTCGTTCAGCTCCTTGAGCACGGCCTTGGGATCCTGCACCGTCAGCCGCACCGTGGTCTCGACCAGCGGAACATCGCCGGCCTTGCGCGCCCTGCGGACCACCGGGGCCACAATGCCGCCCGTGCGCAGTCCCGACTTGTCCAGCGCCGCCTCGTACAGCGCCTGCGCCGCCAGCAGCGGGCGGCGCTTCTCGACGCCGCGGTCGCGGCCCATGTAGCGCGCCTTCAGCACCTGCCAGCGCGCGTACTCCGGCGGCGACACCACTTCGCTGAGCGGCCGCTTGCCCGGGTTGTTGCGGGCGCGCAGCATCGCCGGCAGCAGCGCCATGCCGCGGAAGAGGCCGACATCGGCATCGACCTCGATCGACGGCGCACCGATGACCGCCTGCGAGCCGGCGATGACGGCTTCGACCTTGCCGGAGCTCCACTCCATCCGCCGTGGCAGCGGCGACACCGTCCCCAGGATGTGCAACACATGGTCGCCGCGGCGCACCTTCCACATGCCCGGACCCGGCTGCGCGCCGGAGACGACCATGGTGTCGAGGTCGACGATGTCGTCGTCGGCGGCAGTCGCGGCCTGATCCCCGCCCGGCGCGGTGGCGGTGGGGTCCATCGCCTGCGGCGGCGCGGTGCTGGTGGCCGGCTCCATGTCCTGGGCTTGCGCCCGTGCACCCGCCGCGGCCATGGCGATGGACATCGCCAGGACGACCAGGATCCCTGTCTGCTTCCCACGCATGCCGCTCTCTCCCTGTTGGCGTTGACGCGGTTGGAACATGGCGCGCACGGAAGGTTCCCGGATCCGGAAAGCACGAAGCCCGCGCGAGGCGGGCTTCGTGTTCGAAATGGTCGGGGTAGCCGGATTCGAACCGACGACCACTTGTCCCCCAGACAAGCCACGTGTGTGGCGCATGCCTATGATTCAGAAGGATAAAGTACCAATTTCGGCGAGGTCAAAAGCTTCATTGCGACGCCAACCGGATCAATAGCTTACAGATCGATAGGGTGGCGGCGTACAGCCTCTGGCAGGCAGCATTGATGGGGGTAGGCATTCCCCTACGCAGGAACACTGGAAACAGCGGCATACTCCCAGCTTGGGGAATGGGAGGGGGTTCCATGTCAAGCAGGACGGCGGCCGGGCGCGGAAAGGCGTTCGTAGGTGACGTATCGATTCCGATCAACAGGCTTCACTTAGACCTTAACAACCCGAGGCATGAGCCCGCGGCCAGTGAGGCGGAAGCGATTGAGAACCTCTGTGACGATGAAATGGTCGCAGAGCTAGCTCAGGATATTGCGGGTCGCGGTGGGCTCAGTCCGCTTGAGGTGCTCGGCGTCGTGGAGATGGACGGCAACCCTGGCCACTATGTCTCCCTGGAAGGGAATCGGCGCACGTGTGCGCTCATGCTTCTAGGCGACCCGAGGCGGGCCCCGCCAAAATTTCGCTCTCAAATTGAGCGAATCGCAAGCGGGGCGAACCACCCGAAGGCTGTAAAGGCACACGTCTTCAAGTCAGCTGGCGATGCGAAGCAGTGGATAGACCTCCGGCACCTGGGTTTGCAAGGCGGCGCAGGGACAAAAGAGTGGGGCTCAACGCAGAAGCAGCGAGCTGCAGGCCAAAATACGAAGACTTCTGCGCGAGCCAACACTCTCGCAGTGCTGGTACTAGACCGGCTTGTCCAGCGTGGCCTCATCTCCAAGCAGGAGCGCGACGCGGCGAAGGTGACCACGCTCACGCGCTATCTCGGAACGCCAGGCGTGCGTGCCATTCTGGGAATAGCAAGCCCAAATTCCCTGCAGTACACGCACGACGCGGACGAGGTTGATGTCGCACTGCAACGGCTGGTGCTCGACAGCATCACTCCCGCAAAGGACGGCGCGTGTGCGGTTCATTCGCGTTCAAACTCTTCTCAGCGTCTTGCGTATGCGCATTCGCTCGTAAAGTCGCGGATCGCGCCGACAACTCAGCTACCAGTTCCAAGCGCACCGCCAGCACCAACCAGGTCGCTGAAATCCGCTTCAGGCACACCGACCAAGCGGGGGCAGAGGGATCCTAAGAAGCGCCCAACGCTGTTCGACTCATCATTCACGATATCCAGCACCGACCTAGTCCTCCGACGAATGAGAAGCGAGGCTGTGCACCTGCCGGTCGCCGACTACCTTTTTGCGTCCACGTATCTCCTGAGGGCGATTGTGGAGGGCGTGATGACGCTGTACCTGCGCTCGCAGGGGGCGCTTCCGTCCGACCGGACTGATGCGAAGCTTACGGCTGCGTGTTACGAGCGGCTGAAACTGGCAGGCTTTGCAGGGCGGGGCATGTCAGCGCTCGCGAAAGCGACAGGCAATCCAGCTACGTCGTACAGCCTTCACAGCCTAGGGAACGCCCTCCACGGTGGCGTTGTCCCGGGGCCTGATGACATCAAGGGTTGGGCAGACACTTGGCAACCTATTCTTCTGGAGATGCTGGAACGCATCCCAGAATCTGGGCGGTGACAATCTTGTGCGGCGGTCCGCTGGCCAGATCTCCCGGCTTTGAGTAGAGTGCTCCCATGCCTGTGACCGACTCCCCTCTACGCTATCCCGGGGGAAAGACTCAGCTCGTCCCCTTTATCGCTTCCTTGCTCAGGCACAACAATCTGGCGGGTGGCGTTTACGCCGAGCCCTTCGCCGGCGGAGCGGGAGCTGCTCTAAAGTTGCTGTTCCAAGGTGATGTGTCAGAGATCTGGCTAAACGACCTCGACCGAGCCGTTCATGCATTGTGGGCAACCATTCTGCGAGAACCTGACTATCTTTGTGAACGTATTCGACGTTCCAGAGTAAGCATGGCCGAATGGCATCGCCAGCGTGGAGTCCTAGAGGACACGAGTTCCACCAGGCAGGAGCGCGGATACGCAGCGCTCTTCCTGAACCGCACCAACAGATCTGGCATTCTGAAAGGCGGTGTGATCGGCGGAAAGCAACAGAACGGCACCTATAAACTAGACTGCCGCTTCAATAAGACGGAAATCATATCCAAGATTGAGCGAATTCACTCTTATCGAGATGTGATCACGCTCACGAGGCACGACGCAGAAACGTGTATCCGCCGTTGGGAGAAAGCGTTGCCTCCTCGCGGCCTCGTAAACATCGACCCCCCCTACTACAGCAAGGGTCGCGACCTCTACCTCAGCTTCTATGAGCACTCTGACCACGTGCGACTGGCAAAACTGGTCAAGAGCCTCGAAGTGCGCTGGATGCTCACATACGATGATGCTCCGCAGATTGAATCTTTGTACTCTGGGCTCCCGCTGTTTCGAACTAGCCTCACCTACTACGCCCAGGTGAAGCGGCGCGCCTCGGAGATCCTTGTGCTATCGCCTTCGCTTGTTCATCCCGCCTTACCCGCGCGACGTGAAGCCGCTTGATCCTCGTTGAAGATCTGACTGTTAATCAGGGGGTCGTTGGTTCGAGTCCAACTTCGGGCGCCAAGGAATTCAAGGGCTTGTGGAGAAATCCGCAGGCCCTTTTTCTTGGCCACGTAACACGCCACGTAACAAGCGCTCGGGACTGGAACGGCTGACCGGTGGAACGGGGGGCTACGCGCTTCTCCACCGCTGCCGCGCAACCCATTGCCGGTGCTGGTCTTCGCCCCAGGCCAGCAACGCCTCCCTGTGACGCTCGGCCCACTCCTCGCACCCGGCCACGCCCGAGTCGAAGCTCTGGCACTCGTGCGTGTGCTGCAGCTCGTGCGGGAGGTTGCGGCGGGTGATCGCCAGCCAGGCTCCGTCGACCCGCTGCGTCATGCGCGCAATCTCGTAGCCGCAGGCCTGCAGCGAGTCCTTGGGCCCCATGAGGCCGCCAGCGAGCCGGTGCCAGGTGAACATGGGGCGGAATCCTACCCGCTCCCCTCACAGGGATTGAGACGGGCGCCGGCGTATCCTTGACCGCTCCGGCCAGGAGCCCCGCGATGTGCTATTCCGCCCTGATCGAGGCTGACTATCGGCGCTATGTGCGCGAGTTCGGCGCCACGGTCTCCCTCGAGGACTTCACCGCCCAGGCGATGGCGGATCCCGGCAAGGGGAAACGGCCGAAGTGGCCGAAGGCGATGCGCGACACCGCGGCCGCCCACCCCGCGCCGGAGGCCACCCAGCTGAGGAACGCGGTCCGGTTCTGGATCGCCCAGGACATCGCCGAGGCCGAGCGCGAGCTCGTGAAGCAGCGCCGGCGCGTGGCTGACGGTGAGCTGGCGCTAGCCGAGAAGCTGACGAAGAAGGCTGCCGACGACGTCCGGATCGGCGGCAACAAGGTCGCGCAGCTCGAGGCGCGCCTGGTCGACCTGCGCCGCAAGGAGCCGAAGCCGCGTGACAGCCGCATTTACCCGGGCTACTACGCGCCGGTGATGGTCTGGCAGGACGGCGGCCCGGTAGTGCTCCCCATGCGCTACCAATGCCGGCCGGCGGGCAAGCCGGAGTTCTACGACCGCAAGTACCCGGGCACCTACAACGCCAGGCGGGACAACCTCGAGGGCTTCTGGAAGGGCCTGTTCGGCAAGACCCACGGCGTGATGCTGGCCAGCGCCTTCTACGAGCACGTGGAGCGCGACGGCAAAGACCAAGTGCTGGAGTTCCGGCCCCAGGACGGCAGCGAAATGCTGGTCGCCTGCCTCTGGTCCAGTTGGATCGGCAAGGACGGCGAGGAGCTGCTGTCGTTCGCAGCCATAACCGACGATCCACCAGCCGAGGTTGCCGCGGCGGGCCATGATCGATGCATCATCCCGATCCGGCGCGGAAACCTGGACCGGTGGCTTGCGCCCGGCGCCAACCTCGACGACCTCCAAGCCGTGCTCGACGACCGCGAGCGCCCCTACTACGAACACCGCGAGGCAGCATGATGCGCGACGAATTGAAGGAAGCGATCCAGGCCCTGAGCGCGGGGCAGCGCTTCGAGCACTGGTACGGCAAGACCTACCGGCAGTTCTGGGACTGGTTCGACGCCGAGGACGCCCGCATCCTCGCGATGGCGGCGGGCGGGGCCGAGCTCGAGGCCGTGCGCGGGGCGCTCTTGGACATTCGCGCCGATACCGGGCGCGACGTGCCAGACGAGCGGGCCGACGACGTGATCGAGCAGGCTCGCGGGCGACACCCGACCAGGGCTGAACTCGACACGCGGATTGCCGATCTGCGCGCGCAGATGACGGAGATCCTCGCCATGGAGGAGAAGGATCAGATGGACGCCTTCGCGGGCGTGGCCGACGAGGTCCTCGAGGACGCCAGACTGGAGGACCAGGAACACGTGTGGTCGCAGCTGCAATGCATTCTTCGGGACACCGGCCTGGTGCCGGGTGACGACGAGCCCTGCACCGAAGCATAGAGTCGCCAGCAGCGCCGCTATCCATGCGGCGCCCGCCCGGGTGGATGGCTGCAGCCGGACCGTGCCGGTAGTGGCTGCGCGAGCTCCGGGCGTTGCTGGCGTGAGCGCAGTATCGTCCAGCTGCCGCACCCGTCACAGTCGGAAAAGTCTGAACGTGCCTTAGGTCGCCACCCCGATCAGCCGGGGATGTGCCGCGGATCGTTCCCATACGTCCGCTCGTCCTGAATCCTGCCATCCCGGCCTTTGATGAACAGCTGCGCCGGCAGGCCCTTCGCCCAGGCCCTGCGCCCTTCGCCGGCGGCGTACTCCACCGCGCCCGCCTTGGTGATGAACCTCCCGGTCACGACGCGATCGCGGGTGACCGACCAGCCGCCGTCCTTTTCGGGCAGCACTTCGTACCGGATGCGCCTTCCTGCCTTCTTCACCACATCACACCTCCAACGTCACGGGGACCACGGGGGGCGCCTCGCCGCGGATCTCGCCGCCTCGGATGAAGGCGTAGTCACCAACGCCTACGCCCTGCCCCATCACCTTCAGGGTCGAGCCGTTCGGGAACTGCACGGTGGTGGTGCCGTCGGCGTTGTGCTCCAGCACCACGGCCACCTGGAGCGGGTCGCTCGATACCTGGTCGAACTCGTCCCAGACCCTCATCGGTACTGCCTCTCGATCGTCAGGTGCTGGCGCACGCTCAAGGCGCGGCCCTGGCGCTGCGCGTCGATGCGCACGCCCACCACCATGCCCACCCAGGTCTCGTCGGTGTCCTCGATCTCGAGCAGCACGCCGGTGCGCACCACGCCGAGCTCCGGCATGCCCTCGGGCGCCGGCGTCGGGAACAGGGGGACCGTCCGCTGCACCGTGCGCGCGCGCCCCGCGGCGGCCAGCTCCTGGCGGCCGCGCTCGCGCTGGGCGTCCGCGTGCACCATCAGCGGATCCACCACCATGGGCAGCTGCACGGCACCGGCGCTGCCGGCCAGCTTCACGAACGCGCCGCTGCCGGCGTTCTGCGCGTACACGTACACGCCGTCGGCGTTGGTGCCGCCCTTCCAGGTGCTCGAGCCGCTGGCCAGCACGCCGGCCGGCAGCACGGCGTACGGTGCGGCCTCACCCCATGCCCACGGGCTTTCCGGGTAGGTGGGCGCCACGCGGATCTTCCGCTCCTGCGGATCGCTCTCGATCGCGGCACCGATCGCGCTGGCCAGCTGCGCGATCGCCTCGATGGGCGCCAGGTCGGCGTAACTGAAGGTTCCGCCGGGAACCAGCCAGTCCACCGCATCCCAGACCAGCGTCCAGCCGGTCGGCAGCTCTTCCTCAGCGAGCTGGGCAGCGGTGCGGTCGGAATCGGCCGTGTAGGTGCGCGTGGGCGCGTGCGGGGCCGCCAGCAGTGTCGAGCGGCTGAAGCCTCGGAGGCTGACGGTGTTGCTGCCGAAGCGGCGGTTGTCGTCGTAGGCCTCCACCACCAGCGTCCACGGATAGCCGTTGATGGTCACCTCGATCTCCGGCAGCGTGCCGTCGTCGGGGTTCACCAGGTCGAGGCCTTCGCGGCGCATCGGCGCGCTGAATGACCACGGGTAGCCGCCCCGCTCTTCGTTGAGCGAGATCGACAGCAGCGGGAGCGGCGTGCGGTCCGGCAGGCGGACGGCGGTCATGGTCGGGAGCATCACGTACACCGGAAGGTCGGGGACAAGGATGGTGTCGTCGTCGACCGGCGGGGTCGGCGGCCACACGATGACGGTGGAGCTGGAGCGCGCGGCGATCGGCGACCATGGGAGTGCGACGAAGCCGCCGCGCTCAGCAATGCGGCGCCAGAACAACGAGGCCGACGCTGCGTGACCCAGATAGCGCCGCCACGGCAGTGCAATAGCTCCCGAATGTGGGTCCAGCGCCCTGGAAGGGAGCGCCGCGAAGCGCGCCTCACGCACGCCAGTCGCGTCCCAGGGCAGGGCCGAGAGCGAGCCTTCCGCTGCCATTCCCTCAACCCGCAAGGCAGCGGAGCGCCATGCGTGCACGCTGGTGGCCTCCCAGCGCATGAGCGTGGTCCCTTCGAACGATTCAGGGCATGGGGAGGGAAGAGCCTGGCTGGCGCTGAAACTTGAGCTGGTGCCCCAGGCGACCTGGGCTGACGCGCCCGCTTCATTGGATTGTTCGAACGCTGCTGCAGTGATCGCGGATCCGACTGATGCCGCGTCCCACCACAGCCCACCCAATGACCCGAAACGTGGAACGGCCACGCCGGTACGACCATCGTCCCCGCGATACAGCGACGGCTTCCTATAGGGAGTTCCGGTGCGGTAGGAAGTGCCCGAGCGCCACCCTGGACGGAAAAGCGCTGCCGACCGGTATGGCGTGGGAGCCCGATACGGCCGAACGCTCATGGCGCCACCGGATCCACTTGAGCCGCCCAGTCGTACTGCACTAGCAGGCTGCCCGCAGTGTTGTACCCCTTCCAGCTCACGCCGATACCGCCTCCGCCCGTGTCGGTGATTTCCATCGTGCCGAACAGGCCGTTGTCCATGTGCCGACCGCCTTGGCTATAGGCTGCCCCGCCGTAGGTTTCGGCCCCCCTCCTGTCCAACGGAGAGGCTTGGAACGTCGGCATAGGAGCTCCGCCGCCGGTGGCGAAGTCGTGGTTGCTGCCGGCGTCTATGGCGAGGCTGTGCATGTCTGCGGACAGCACGCAGAACCTTTTGGCGCAATGCGCCTTAACGTGGTCCGCAATTTCCCGGCGCTCGGTCGTGAATCCGCCCCAGTGGTCCGCGCCCGTCGTGGGTACGCCGCCCCACACGCGCGAGCACACCCATACAAACAGCTTGTCGCCGTTCGCTGGGTCAGACAGCAGCCCTTTGAACCAAGCCTTCTGTGCAGCACCGAGAATAGACTTCGATGCATTGTCCGGAGCGCCTTTGGGGCTCGCCATTGACCGCTGGTCGGTGAAGATGAACATCACCCGGCCAACCTCGTACACGAAGTAGATCGCATCTGTTATGCCACTTTCCACCAGCGGCGGATGGGGGACCCGCTGACGATAAGCTTCGCAAGCGGCGTCACGCCCCGGAGATCCGCCGTGCCCGTCGTCCGGCCCAGAGTCGTGGTCGTCCCACATGTATAGCGTGGAAATCTGGCGATACAACTCGGCTTGTCTAGGCGCGGCCAGAACGGTGTCATATGCAGCCAGGAACAAGCCAACATCGTTTACAGCGATGTCCTCATAGTGCAGGTCACCAAGGTGAATGAAGAACAGCGGGCCATGGTTTAGGACCTCGTTGAAAACCTGATGATTCGATCCCGTGTCGGCGTCGCCGGACAGGGCGAACATGAAGGACGCCGGCCCAGAAGGCGGAAGCGTTGTGAACCTTCCTGCCATGCCAGTGTCAAGCACGCCGTTTATCTCAATTGCGCAATGGTATTCGGAGGCAGGCGATAGGCCATCAACTTCAAGTCGTGCAGTTCCGTCAATGGCCTCCACCGCACTGGAGAATACAGGGCTGGTGAACGCAGACGAGACATCGACGGCCAGCCGCAGTGATGCCGGCCTGCTGACCTTTGCCACCACGCTTACCCCGCTCACCGAGCACCCCCAACCCATACAGATTCAAGCGCAGCACCTGCAGGCGCCCCAAGCTCGACCATCGGCCTTTCGAGCCTATACGGATGGCCCAGGGGCAGTCTGTCCTCTAGCCCGCACTCCCATGCTGCCCAGCCTTCCAGCTTCTGGCGATCATCCGACGCCAGTGCACTGCTCCCCGCCAGCACCGCTAAAACATCAGCGTCTGCCACAAGGCTGGCGGTGAATCCACCAAGGAACACGCCCCCGGATATCGTGTCTGACGTACTCCCCGAAGACGGAAGCGAGCCGGTTGCGGCAAGCGCTCCAGTTCTGTGCAGTGTTATGGACCCACCTGACCAGCCGAAATCTGTATGGATAATCTCTAGGTCAGTGCCTAGGGCAGAGCCAAATACCACAGTCGGGGAAGATCCATCTACCCGCCCGGAACCGCCAGCGAATTTATTGGCGTTACCTGCCGATCCGGCTCCGGTGTAAACCGCCGCCCGCGGATTCGTGCTCGCCCCTTGCTGGACGTATAGCACCGGCCGGGTCACTGGCGACACGTCAAGAGAAATCCTCCGAGCGACAATGAACGCCCATCCACTTGTGGCATTGCGATACAGCGCCCTGATTGGCGTGCTGCCATCCATGATTGGCGGCCCGACGCCGGAAAAACGCAGCGCGGTCTTTCCATCCGGGAGGGTAATTATTTGCGGCCTTCGGCTGGCGGTGGCCTGTGTAAATTGGCCACCAAAGCCGCCTTTGGCATTACTCCAGGCGCTGGCGCTTCCAGAGACATTCGTGATGCTGCTGCCCCAGTCCACCCACACTTTGGGGGGGGCAGAAAGATCGGCTGGGGTCCACGGCCTAGGGCCGGCTCGTCCGGCCGCCATCATAACAAAGCCGTAATTCATGCCGCGACCGTCAGGCCGTTCACATCGGCTGTCGTCGGGCCGGTCATCACCACTTGCACGCCCATCCCGAACTCAAGATCCAGGGTGCCTCCATAGGTGGGGCTCAGAGTCACTCCGGCACCGACCAGCTCCAGCGCCCCTATGGATCTGATGTTGAACACCTGTCCCTCCGTATAGGTCTCGGCACTGTCGAACGTCACATCACCGCCGGCCCGGATGTAGCGGTGCAGGCCGGCGTGCACTACCGGATCAGCGGTGAAGGCGCTGGATTCGGTGATGATGGTGAGGTCGTTGGAAGTGCTAGTGGCCGAGACAACCGGGTTCTCTGGATCCGTGTTGTCTACCGAGATTCCGTCGCCGGGGATGATGGTATTAACGACCCCGCCCTCTTCGATCAGGAGCAGCCGGCCGAGAATCGACAACGGATCGGCCGCATCCACCGTACCGACCAGGCGCATGAGGGCATTGAGGACAGCGTTTGCGCGGGTGTGAACGATGTCATGCTCAAGGCCAGGATCGTTCTCGCGCGCGTTCGGCGGTACGTGCGGTAGCAGGTCCAGGATCGTCGGATACGTCGTGTCGGTCGCGGGATCGGCCATGGCTCAGTCCTTGTCCCAGCGGGTCTGGATGCGGATGCGGTCGTCCTCGTGGGTCGCGGGGCCGCTCAGCACCGTGCGGGCGATCCAGATCGGGCCGCCAGCCGCCACCGTGTTGAAGCGGAGGTTGTTGCCATTCGCCCAGCCGGCGCCGAAGCCGCCCGGCAAGATCTCGAAGTAGGGCTCGCCTGTCGCAGGATTGATGGGAGCGGCGACGGTGGCCGTGGTGCCGGTACCGATGACACCGAGCCCCTCGCCGATGATGTTGAAGTTGGTCGCACTGGTGAACGCCAGCCGCCACCGCTGCGTGATCGCGTGGGCGTTCACCACGACCGGCGGGAACAGGGCGTCGTTGTACTGCGCGCCGCCAGTGGGTGGCGACCCGATGAGGTCGTTACTCCAGACGCTCGTCCACGTGTTCTGCGCGAACAGGTGCTCGTAGCGGGCCTGGGCATCGCCGAGGATCAGGGCGGTGCTGAGGAGGCTGTTGTCGGCGGTGTAGTCGTGGGTGAGCGGCTGGGCCAGCGCCACCTCGCCTGTGATCTGGGCATCCAGACAGAGCGCCATGTCCTCCACCGAGTGGATCGCCACCAGCGGCAACACGTAGCCGCCCAGGTCCAGCGGATCCGCCACTGTGATCTCGCCGGCCTCGAGGTCCACCTCCCCGAGCGCGCTCAACGGCACGCCCAGGCCGACCTGGTCGTACACCGCGACGTTGGCCAGCCCGTCCCGCGGCAGCGTGATCAGCGCGCCGGGCGTGAGCGGGTTTGGCAGTGTGTAAGGATGCGGGTCGTGGATCACCAGGGTATCGCCAGCGCGCACCACGGGCACCCGGCCATCCATCGGCAGGCGCACCGGGTTGACCTTGATGATGGCGGGGTCGATCGGCAGGGACACCTGCACCACGCAGTTGAAGCGAACCGACGTGGGGAGCACTTCCTCCGGGCGCCAAATGTAGCCGTCGTCGTCGATGAACTCGGGGCTGTACCACGGCTCCAGGCGATCCGGCGGGTAGAGCGAGCTGTCCAGGACGTAGGCACCGAAGCCCACGCTGAAAACCCCGTTGACGCTGTCGACAACGCCATGGATTCCCGGTGCGGTCAGGTTGCCGTTGGCGTCGGAAGTGGCCATGAGCTCGACGCTGTCACGCGCTCGCAGCGCCCGGATCGTGAACGTGCCGGGACGCAGAGGCGCGCCCGGCGTGCGGCCATGGACCACGAACACGGGGATGGCCGCCACCTCCGTCAGCAGCGCCCGCACGGTGAGGTCCGGCGCGCCCCCGCCCTGCCAGGCGGTGATGGAGGCGATGCCGCTCGCGTGGTCGAAGGTGCCGGCAGGCGTCGCCGTGCTCGCGCGGCTGTCCGAGCCGTAGTACAGGGTGCCAGCGCGCTCGAAGTACGTGCGGCCTTGGAAGCTGAAGTTGACACCGCCCGGCACAACGCGATTGGTCACGCCAGGCGTCAGGTCGAGTTCCAGCGACCCGGCGGGATGATCTTCGATGATCTCCGCGTCGACGACGTCGTCGGCCTTGTAGGTGACGGAGACCGGGGACCCGTTGATGAAGCCCGCGAGAACTCTGACCGTCTCGGTGCCGAGGATCCGCCGGGCCAGCATCTGCGAAAGCCCGTAGCGCTGGGTGTCGACCGCCTGGACCCGAGTGGGAAGCGTGCCGGCGTAGTCGCCCCGGATCATCGACGCGCTCGGCGTCATGTAGGTGGTTGGAATGGTGACCACACCGGTCGCGTACGCGACGCTCGCGCCGACCACCGGGATCCCGGCGGCATTCACCAGGCCACCCTCACCATCGTCGGTCAGCGCGACCTGGGTCGTCAGGGTCTCGCCGTACCGACCTTCACCGAACGTCTGGAAGGTCAGCGCCAAGGAGCCCGGACGCGGGAGGTTCGACAACGTGAGCACCACGGAGCCACCGCTCGCGCTCGGCGTGAAGACCTCGGTGGTGTTGGTGCCGGCTTCGTATTCCGCGGTGAACAGCGTGTTGCTGTCAGGCAGCACCGCGGGGAGCAGCAGCACTTCGCCAGTCGCGTGGATCACCCGACCAGCGGCGGCGCCAGAGATCGTGCCGTCGGCCGCGGCCGCAGCCGTTCGTTGGGTGCCGCCAGAGAACCAGGTCCAATGCAGGGTGCCGGGCTCGCAGTTTCCCTCTGTGAGCTGGAAGCGGAAGCGCGGCGGCTGGATTTCGATGTCGCCGGTGCGGATCTGGTACTCGGAGGCGATGCCCCATGCCCAAACGATGGCGGAGCCAACGTCGGGCATGGCGCCCAGGGACACGGAGGCCGTGCCGGTCTGGAAGTTGACCGTGCCCACACCGACGCCGGTGTCGCCGCGCAGCGCGCCGCTGCCGTCATCCTGCAGGGTGTACCAGCGGCCCTGCGCGCGAAAGCTCACGGAGAGCGAGCCGGCTGCCGGGATCGGCCGCAACGTGATCGGGTAGACGTAGCCCCGATTGCTCAGAGTGACCGGGGTGATCTCAGTGTGCGCGGCTTTCGAAACTGCGGCGGCCGGCCGGTACGTAAAGCTGACACCGCCAGGGACCGAGTTGAGAGTTGCTGCGCCTTGGACATAGTCCACAGAGCCGCCGACGTTTCCGTTGGAGAAAACGAGGCGCCCCATAGCGTCATCGGCGCCGGTCAAGGAGCCAGCCAGCGTGATTGAGCCAGGCTCGATCGAGGTCGGGAAGGTCCAGTCACGAAGAGAGGTATCCGATGCGGTGACGCGGTTCACCGCTGCCGCCACCAGCGACACCGTCCCGGCCGGAGGCGCATCGGTCACCGCGGTCTCGCTGGTCGCCGCCGGCACCAGCTGCGAGAAGATCGACTCCACCTTCACCGTCAGGTCGCCCACCTGCGCGTCCTGCGCCAGGCGCACCACACCGCGGAAGCGCGCCGCGTCGCTCGCGATCGTCCGGCGGACCAGGCTCGCGGTGGGGCCGGCACTGAAGAAGCGGTTCGGCTGGCTGCCCGGGAACTCGCGCGACAGCGGCTGGCTGATGGTCAGGGTGATGATGCGGGCCGAGTAGTCACCGCGCTCGTCGGTGAAGGTCTGCACCTCGTGGTCGATGTCCTGCACGCGGAAGAACTCGCTCGCGCCCGTGGTGTCGTTCACCAGGGCGTAGACCTCGCCGATCTCCGGGAGCCCCAGCTCGGCGCGCTGGTAGACCAGGACGGTGCGCTGACCCTGCAGCTGCCGGTCGTACGGGATCATCCGGGTGATCACGGAGGGGTCGAGGTAGCGCTCGACGTAGTTCTGCGCGTCTTCGCGCTCGTCGCCCCAGCCGGTGTTCGTGCGGAAGATGACGCTCGACACGCGCGGATCCAGCGGGGGCGCCTGGACGATCGCGTGGAGGTCCGAGAACAGCTCGGTGTCCTCGGTATCGGCGATGGCGAATACCTTGCGCAGCGACAGCTCGCCGTTGACGCGGTCGATCCGGCTGATGTCGTCGAAGACGTTGTTGACCTCGCCATCGACCACCACGGTGGCCGTGGCCAGGCCGCCGCCGTCGGGGTTGTCGGTCAGGCGCTGGGGCCGGAAGAGCTTGATCTCGGACATTCGTCAGACCTGCATGAGGCGAAGGGTGATGTGGTAGAAGTCGTCCGCGTGGTGCGGGACGATGTGGCGCACGGGGCGTGCCTCGACGGCGATGCCGTCGTGATGCCGGAAGCGGACGTTGAAGCTGCGGCCGTCCTCGAGCGCCAAGACCAGCGGCGCGGCGTGCACTACCGCGGCCAGGGCGCGCAGGGCGTCGACGGTGGCGCGGGTGGCGAGGGCCCAGTGCCGCGTCGCGCTGTCGGTACCGCTCTCCAAGGTGATGGGACGCCCGGCAAGCTGGGCGCTCTCCTCCACCCACAGCGCGCCGTTGCAGGCGACCTCCACCTGGGACGCAGTTGGCAGCCAGGTGTATTCGTCGACCCAGCGCATGTCGCTAGGGAGATCGATCAGGCCTAGGGTGCTCATCGGCGGTTTCCTCGCCCGATGGCGCGCGTGGACATGCGCTTGGCCTGGTTGAGCGCGGCAAACACCGAGTACGCGAGCTCTTCCTGGTCCCGAGGCACTTCGAGGGTGAAGTCGCCCTCGTCAGTGCGGAGATCCATTGCGACGCGGCGCTCGACAATCGCGGCACTCTGCACGGGGCCGCTTACCGGTGCTGCAGTGGCCCCGGAGTTCGCCAGCGCTGCTTCACGCTCGCGACGCGCCTCATCGCGCAGCCGCTTCGCCTCATCAGCTGCCCGCTGCCTCTCGTCCTCGAGGCGCTTCGACTTCTCGGCGGACGCCCGAAGCTGGGCTTCCTCCAGATACGGGTACTGGTCCTTCAGCCGCTCCATCTGCTTGGCCAGCGGATCCTGTTTCGCCAGCTGCTCGTCCATCTCGGCGTTGACGCGTGCCAGGGCCTCGGCCTGCTGGCGGTGCGCTGCGGTGATGCGGTTCACGGTCTCGGACCAGATGCCGGTGTCGATGCTGCTGACGTAGCGGTTGGCGGCGAAGTAGGCCTTGACCAGTTGGTCGGTGAGGCCACTGAGCTGGGCCTTGAACTCCCCGGTCTTGCTGCCGGCGAGTGAGGCATTGGATCCAGCCGTGGAAGCGGACTTCGCGACCTTGTCCTGTGCGGCGGCAGCCTGCTCGGCCGCACCAGCCACTTCGGTCAGCGCACTGGCCGCTCCGCTCGCGCCTTCGACGATGCCCGATCCAGCTTCACGACCCTTCCGGCCCATCTCGTCCAGGCCGGCGTTGACGTTGTGGATGCTGTCGAGCACCCGCAACTTCGCTTCCACCTCGGCTTGGGCGTAGATGTCGGAATTGGCCACCGCGGCGCGCGCGGCTTCGGAGTACT
Organism: Luteimonas yanweni; assembly: GCF_039548475.1. Taxonomy (NCBI): domain Bacteria; kingdom Pseudomonadati; phylum Pseudomonadota; class Gammaproteobacteria; order Lysobacterales; family Lysobacteraceae; genus Luteimonas; species Luteimonas yanweni. The sequence goes on from NZ_JBCLVC010000011.1 coordinate 134,054, forward strand.
TCTGGAAGGCCGCCCGCACGTCCTCGACCGCCGCCTCGCCGCGGCTGGCGCCTTCGCGGATGGCCTCGAAGGCGCTGCGGGCCGCGTCTGCAGCAGCGTCGAGCTCGGCCTTCGAACGGATACCCAGCTGCGCGAACTGGTCGTTGAGCGGGTCCATGGCATTCGTGATGCCGCGGATCCGGTTCTCCAGCGCAGCGCCCGCGCGCTCCGCCTCGTCGAATCCGATCTTCCCGTCCAGGCCGGCCTGCTTGAGCAGCGCGCCGAGCGCCTTCGCCTCCTCGAGCGTCGCGACCTTGCTCAGCGCGGCCGAGAACGCGGTCTCGATCTGCTGGCTGGTGGCGTTGGCGTTCTCGAGGATGGTGCTGAACGCCGCGGTGGCATCGCGGCCGACGTCGGTGAAGCGCAGCCCCATGCGCTCGGCAGAGATCCCGAGGCGCTCCATGGCCGCGAGCAGCGTGCTGTCGAGTACCGCCGCTGTCTCGGCTGGACCGCGCTTGAACTCGGCGAAGGCGGCCAGAGCTGCGGACTGGAAGCGGAGCAGGTCCTGTCCGCTGAGCTGCCGCAGGGTCGCCTGCAGGCCGTCGCGCACGTTGCGGTCAGCACCGGCGCTCTGCACGGCGATCTGGGCCAGCGCCAGGCCCACGTCCCCCAGCGCATTGCCCTCGACGAAGTTCAGGCCGTCGAAGAGGTCGCGGATTGAGGATGCGGCCAGCTTCCCGTCGCGGTCGATCTGGCCCAGCTTCTCGATGATCCGCTGCGCGGCCGGGCTGAGCACCTGCTCCATGGCGGTCGCCGCGAGGCGCACGCCGTCCCCGATCGCCACGTAGCCAGCGCGCACTGCGGCCAGACGCGCCGGAAGCTCGGCGAGCTGCGCCAGCTGCTCCTGGGTGGCAAGGCCGATCTCCTTCTGCCGCAGCAGGTATCCGAGCTGGGCGCGCAGGTAGTCCTGCAGACCGGCCAGCCGCTTTTCGTAGGCTTCACGCTCGGTGTCGCTGAGCGAGGCGACCTGGTCCGCGGTGAGGACTGCCGTCTTGCTGTACTCGGCCAGGCCGGCCATGACTTCCGCGCGCGCTTGCGCCTCGAGGCGCAGCTGCTCCCGTACCCGCCCCGAGATCTCGGCGGCGTGCTTTGCGGCGTCGCTGTTCTTGGCCAGTGCCTCGCCCAACGCGCGCGAGCCCTTGATGGCGAGATCGATGCCCACCAGCGCCACGGCGATCTTGATCGACGTCGGGATCGCGCGGACGGCGCGGCCCAGACGCGTGGCGGCCCCGGCGTTCCTGTCCAGCGCGCCCGCATTGAGCAGGGCGGCCTGCGTCGATGCCACCAGCGCGACGCGCCAGCCGTTGAGCGCCACCGCCCACTGCGCCAGCTTCAGCGCGGCGTACGCCCGGCCCATGAAGGCCAGCGCGCCTGCATGGTCGACCAGGAACCGCGTACCGCCGCGCACGGCCTCGGCGACCGCGACGATCGCGTCGCTCGTCTGCTTGGCCCAGCGCGCGAGCGTGCCGTCAGCAGCCAGCCGCTTCCCTGACTCCAGCAGGTCGGCCATCTGGCGCTTGAAGTAGTCGAGGACGCCGGCCTCGGCCACCTGGGTCTGGAAGTCTCGGATCCGCTCCGTCAGGCTCTGCCACAGCCCGCGCGCATTGTTCAGCTTCTGCGCCGCGGCCGCGCCGCCGTATGACTCGACCAGCAGGTCCATGATGATCTGCTGGGCCTCGGCCTCGCGGCCCGTGGCCTCCAGCTGCTTCAGCAGCGCCTTCTGGCTGTCCTCGAGCACGAAGCCCTGGCGACCGAGCGCCTCCATGGCCTTGGTGGGCGTCTGCAGCGCGCGGCCCACGATCTCCGCGGACTGCTCCAGGCTGATGCCCAGGCGCGCGGACTGATCGACCACGATCTGCATCGCGTCCGGGAACTCGTCCCGGAGGATATTCGTGTAGCTCAGCAGCCGGGTTTCGGCGTTGACGATCTCGCCGGCGCTGAAGCGGGAGACCTCGGCCAGGTCGTCGGCCAGCTTCTGCAGCTCGCCACCGGTGAACTCGGCCTCGCGTCCGGTGGACTGCAGGACAGCTTGCAGCTGCGCGAGCTCGTCCTCGGCGTTCGAGCCCTCGGTGACGATCGCCTTGATGCCGTCGACGATCCCGCGTACGGAGAAGAAGCCGAACACGCCAGCGGCGGCGGTCTTCACTGCACTCAGGATCCCCGTGGATGCCTGGGCGGCGCCGGCGAGGTTCTTGGTCTCGTCGGCCGCGGCTGCAGCGCGCTCCCGGTAGGCCTCGAGCGCCTCCTTAGCCTGGCGGCCGGCGGCCACCTGCTTGCGGAAGGCCTCGTCCTGCTCCTCCAGGCGGTTGGCGGTGTCGCGCGCGGCGTCACGCACCTCGAGCTGCTGGGCGGCGTAGTCGCGGATCGCGTCGGCCGCGGCGCGCTGCTTCTGCGCCACCTGCTCCTGCAGGTCCGAGTAACGCTGGGTGGCGACGCCGCTGTCTTCCAGCACACCGCGGAGCGTCGACCACTGCCCACGCGCATCGGACAGCTCGCGGCCGGTCTCGCCGAGCTGGCGCGTGAGCTTCGCGAACTCGCGCTCCTGGCGCGCCGTCGGCTTCTCTGCGGCCGCGATCTCAGTGGCCACCGCCTCGGTGCGCGTGCGCAGGTCGCCGTAGCGCTGCGTGAGCTCCACCACCCGGGTGCCGAGGGTGCGGAAGTCGTCAGCGGTGCGCGACAGGCCCTTGGCCTTGCCGAACTCGTCGAGCATGGCCGCGGTCTGGGTCTGCGCCTCCTCGCCGGCGTCGCCCAGCGACAGGATCTGCTTGGCCAGGCGCGCGACGTTCTCGTCGCCCTTGGCCTCGATCAGGAACCGGAGGACCTCTTCGTACGTGTTGCCGGCCATCAGCGGGGCACCCTCAGGAGCCGCGCCACTTCCTGCGCGAGCGTGGTTTCAACGAATGCGGCGAGCCGCGGGCGCAGGTCGACGTGCGTGCCGAAGCGGCCGCCGTGGACGAACACGCGGTGGATGGACGGACCCTTGCGCTCCACGATGGGCAGGCGCTGCACCAGGCCGCTGGGCGTGGGGTTTACGCCGTGCTTGCCCGAGGGAATGCGCTGCCAGATTCCGGCCTTGTCCTTGCGGCGGAAGGCGTGCGGGTAGCGCTTGGGGCCGGCATCCCGCCAGGTGGTGACCGTGACGCCGTCCTTGCGGCTGACGCGCGGGGTGTAGTCGGCGAGGGGGATGCGCGTGCGCGCGGTCGACACGGTCAGCACGTCGGCGCCTGCCACCTTGCGGCGGTCCACCTGCACGTACGGCGAGACGCGCCGCGCGGACAGGTTGAGCACGTCGGTCGAGATCGCGCGGGCGGTCTCAGGCCGGAGGCGCCGCTGGAGCGTCGACACCGCGCGTTGCGAGACGTCGACTGCCTTTCCCTTCGATCGCGTCAAGCGATCGGCGAGGCGCCGTGCGCCCCGCATGTCGAAGTCAGCGCGATTGGCCATAACCCCCTAGCCGGAAAGAGGAGCGCCGGCCACGAGGGCCGGCGCTGGATGCCACGGTGTTGCGGTGCTGCTGGCCTCAGTCGAAGAGGACGATCTCGACTGGGTCGTTCTGGCCCACGCGCAGGGCGGTACCCGTGAGCTCGGCGACCAGGAAGTCGTCACCCACCAGGTCCATGGCGCCGGAGGCCGACAGGCTGGCGCGGCGCACCAGGACGGAGACGCGCTTGCCGTTGGCCTTGTTGATGCCCTCGCCCTCGATGCGCACCTGGATGCTGGCGCGGCTGCCGGCGCCGACCTTCTTGCCGGTGACCGCGGCTGCGGTGTACGACACGTCGACTGGGCCCGAGGCGATGGCACCGCCCTGGGTGAACTTGACCATGCCGCTGGCCGGATCGAGCTGGTAGTCGATGTCGGGCTCGAAGGCGGTGCCGCCGCCGACGGGCTCGACCACCAGCTCGCTCACCATGCGGTGCGGCAGCCGGTACCAGTCGCCCTTCACCACGGTGATTTCCTGCTCCACGACGGTGGCAGCCGCCTGGGTGTAATCGCCCACCTGGCCGTTGACCGACCACGCCAGGACCTCGGCATCGCCGGTCTCGTCGGTGCTGAAGTTGAGGGTGGTGGGCTGCGGGGTGACGATCTCGTCCAGCGCCTGGCCGAAGCTGTCGCGCAGCTTCGAGATGCGCTGCTGACGCTCGGGCTCGGGGGTTTCGATGGCGAGGACCACGGGGTTGACGAGGCCGATGTAGGCGCCGGTGGGGACACCATCGCCATCAACATGACGCACGCGCACGTCGAGTGCGCAAACCAGACCGGACATGGGGAGCTCCTTTGGAAACGAAAAAGCCCCGCGGATGCGGGGCTTCGGGGGGTGCCGGCTGGGCCGGAGTTACTTGCGGACGTAGTCGACGCTGCCGAGGATCTGCAGCACTGCGGCGTCGATGCCGTCGGGGCGGTCGAGGATCTGCCAGCTGTCGAGGCGCACGTCGATGACACCGAGCGGAGCAGCGCAGGTGCGAGCGTCGAAGGAGCGTTCGATGTCCTCGAGCATCTCGTGGCCGGCGTCGTGGGCACCATCGGCGCCGACCGACATGGCCGCTTCGATGATCAGGTCCATGCCGCGGGCCTTGGCCGACAGCACGCGGCCAGAGCCGTTCCGTTCGTCGCTGCGGCTGATGCGTCCGGACCTTGATCCGATGCAGATGGACGGCCGCGCGTTGCCTTCGCGCTGGCGGTCGTCAAGGAAGATGTTGGTGCCGATGTCGGTGTTGAACCCGGCATCGACGCGGATTGCCGCCAGCTGTACGCCGACAGCTTCAAGAATGGGGTAGGTCTTACTGGCCATTGCCGACCACCCAGCGGGACATGCTCTCGTCGGTACCGGCCTCGAGGCTCTCAAGCCGGAAGGCCTCTCCCGTTGGCAGGCTGGTGCTCGGATCAAGCAGAGTCACGATGGCGCCGCGCACCGGGTTTGCCACGTCCGCCCGCAGGATCTCGATCAGCACGCGCGCTCCCGACACTTGGCCGAAGTCGCCCATCTGCTGCATGGCGCGGTTCACGAACACGCGACAGGCGACGGCCGGTGAATCCGGAGTGGCGCGGTACTCGGCGCGATCCGCGATGCCGGCTGCGCTCATGGCGCCGTGGATGATGGCGTCCAGGTCGTCCAAGCCGTGGTTGCTCATGGTGATCCTCCCGGAGGAAGGGGCCGGCCGAAGCCGGCCCCGTGCCTCAGTTGGTGGTGAGCTTCACCACCGCCGCGGGACGGGTGTTGAGATTCAGCGGGTTGGACTGCGACTCGAGCTGGATGCCCTTGCCGAAGTCCATTGGCTGCGCCTTGCTGTAGTACGGCAGGCCCACGGTGTTGACCGTCTCCACGTAGTCCGCCGGCGCGAAGCGGGTGATGAACATGCCCGGCACGCCGATGGGAAACATGAAGCCCTCGGTCGGCGCAATCAGGTTGGACCCGTCGTGCGAGCCCTGATACTCCTCGAACACTACCCCGCCGAACTCGAAGCCGCTGCGATTGTCGCTGCGGAGCTTCGCGCCTTCCTGGTAGCGCTCGTACGCCCGGATCACGTTCTCGTGCTCGACGAACTTGTCCAGCCACTCCGAACCGACGAAGGCATGGAAGCCGCGGGGACGGATGCCACCGAGCGCCGCCTCGATCTTCCGCTTGGCGGACATGGTCTTGGTCAGCACCTTGGTCGTGGCCGTGGCGAGCGCGAAAGCTTCCGTGGGCTGCGTGACCGCGAACTCGTCGTAGAGGTCGAAGATCTCGCTGCCGTCGGCGTCCAGGATCGTGCCCTTGATGGCGCCCAAGCGGTGGTACTCGATGGTGAAGTCGAGGTCGCGGCGGTGCACCACGTTGAGCGCGGTCACGCGTTCGGCCGCCGACTCGTACTCCGACGCGCCGTTGGCGCCGAACGATCGGGCACCCTGCAGCTGGTCGGCCATCACGGTCGAGCGCTGCGGCAGGTGGGGGACGATGAACGGCTTGGCCGACTTCGGGCCGAGCGCCTTGGGCTGGGAGGGCGCGCCGCGCGGCACGGCCGGCACCAGCGTCAGCTTGCTGCCGTCGAGACCAATCATGGCCACGGTGGTGGTGATGCCCTGCTCTTCGAACAGGCCCATGTCGCGGATGCGGGTGGGCGTGAACGGCAGGTCGTTGATGTCGGCGGTCAGCTGGTCGATCTGGAGAACGCCGAGCGCGAGCAGGGTTTCGAGTTCCATGGTGTGCCTCCTGGGGCAGCGGAAACGGGGTTGTCAGAACGCCGAAACCCCGCGGGTGCGGGGCTTCGTGGGGCGATGCTGTAGCTGTGGATCAGACTTCGGGTTCGACCGGCGGCAGGTCGTCGGCGAGGCCGGCGTCCGTCTCCAGGCCCGTCGGGCGCTCGGTCCAGCGGACGACGATGCCGACCGTGGCCAGCTGCTCGGCGTAGGCCGTCTTGGTGGCGTCGGTGGTGGCGTCCGGCCAGGCGAGCAACTCGCCGTGCACTTCGGCATCGCGGGCGATCACGGTCGCCTTCTGCACCACGGTGGACTCGTCGACGGCTCCGTAGAGCACACCCACGGCGTCGGCAGCGGTCGCCGCCGGCGTGCCGTCGGCAGCCACGATGGTGCCGGGCACCATGGCGTCGGTGTTCGCCGGGACGGTGAAGAGCGCGCGGCTGCGCTCGCCATTGGCTTCGGCCAGAAGGAAAGCGGCCGTGGCCACCGCGGTGAGTCGGATGTTCATGATCAGCCTCGCTTGCGATAGATGGAGGAGGGATTCAGCCGGTGGGCCGGCTTGGGCTTCTCGGCGGAATTGGCCGGGAGTGTGGTCTGCACCGGTACCGCCTCATCCGCCTTGGCCTTGGCCTCGAGCAGGTCGGCGCGCACCTGCGCGAGTTCGGTGTTCTTGCGGACGTAGGGCGTGGGATCGACGCCCAGGCCCGACGCGGCCACCAGGTCGATGACCGCAGTGGCGTGCTCGACGCGCGCGCCGATGTCCGTGTCGTGGCCGATGCACTGGACCAGGGCGAGGGCCACCGGGCCGGGAAGGTTGGCGGCCGCGGCCGCATCGGCCATGGCGCCGCGCGCGAACTGATTGCGCTGCTCCGGGGTCATCAGGGCCTCGGGGGTAAGGGTGTCGACCACCGCCTCGAGCAGCGGACCGGCGGCAGCGCTCTCCAGCGCTGGCAGCGCTTCGCCAGTGCCGTCGCCGGTGATGGTGGCGGCCGAGCCTTCCATCCCCGTGCCCTGCTCGCCATCGTCACCGGGCTGCTCCGGCGCGTCGGCGCCGGGCGCGCCCAGGTCAGCGACCAGGTTGTCCCACGTGCCGAGCCGGTCGGCCACGCCCGCGTCGATGGCGCGCTGGCCGAAGAAGATCCCGGCCTCGGTCGCGCGCACCGCCTCTTCCGGCATGCCGCGGTTGCGGGCGACCGTGGCCACGAACACGTCGTAGTCGTCGTTCGCCCACTGCTGCAGGTTGTTCTTCGCCTCGTCGCTCAGCGGCGCGTCCGGCGAGAAGTCGACCTTGCGGGCACCCGCGTAGATCTCGGTGACCCGTACGCCCATGCGCTCGTTGTAGCCGCTCCAGTCCTCGTGCGAGCAGCAGACACCCACGGATCCGGCGCCGCCGGTGCGGCTCACCCAGATCTGGTCGCACGCGCTGGCGATGGCGTAGGCCGCGCTGTAGGCGTAGTCATCGACCAGCGCGATCATCGGCTTCGCGCCGCGGCTGGAGTACAGGTGGTCGACCAGGTCGAAGCAACCCGAGGCCATGCCTCCGGGCGACTCGATGCGCAGGACGATCGCGGTGACGTCGTCGTCAGCCAGCAGGTCGTCGAACTGCTCGCGGATGGCCACGTAGCTCATCGGGCCGGGGCCGCTGGCGCCGGGCATGGGCCGGTTGACCAGGCCACCGGTGATCGGCAGCACGCCGATGGTGCCCACCGTGGTCACGCCCTGCTCCGTGGCCACCTGCAGCGGCACGCGCTCGGTGGCCAGCATGGTGTCGTCGCTGGTGATGGCGCCGGTCAGATAACCGTTGATCAGCGACTGCGCCATGGCGGGATGCGCCAGCAGTGGCCGGTTGAGCGCGGCGAAGGCAAGCGCCGACACCACGGGGGCCGGGTTGCTCCGGCCGGCGAGTCGGGAAAGCAGGCGCGTGGCCTTGTTCATGCGTCATCTCCAGTGGTGTCGGGCAGCGCGGTCCCCGGCGAGCGCGCCTGGGTGAGACCGGCGGCGCTGGTCTTGCGGGCGTCGCTGTCGAGCACGAAGCCGTAGGCGTCGCCGCGGGCGTTGTCTTCGGCGATCTCTTCGTCCACCCGCTCGGGGTCCTCGCCGCGGGCAAGCACGGTGCTGGACTTCGACTGCAGGCCGGCGCGGATCGCCTTGATGTCGGCGTCCACGTCCTGCACCGGGTGGCTGTAGGGCCAGCCCTGCGGAACCCAGAGGGTCTCCGCAACCTCGACGCGGTTCTCGGCGTAGGCGGGCGCGTCCAGCTTGCCGGCCAGCACCGCAAAGTCGAGGTAGCGCTGGCGGATCGGCTGGCAGTACTTCGGGATGAAGGTGAGCCACTGCCACATCTCGATGACGCGGCGAAATTCGTTGAGGATCAGGCGCAGCGCGCGGTCGGAGATGTTGCGCAGGTCACCCGTCAGCACCTCGTACGGGATGTTGTAGGTGGCCGCGATCTCCATCAGGCCGTTGCGCATGTAGTCGCTGTAGTTCGCGCCCGCGTCGGGCGGGTCGCTGAACTTCACGTCCATGCCGGCCGGGAGCTCCTGCATGGTCGCCGGCTCCATGCCCGCGAGCTGCACGCCGTCCGCGCCGGGCTCGGCGCCGTCGCCGATCGGGGCACCCTGCCCGCCCTCGGGGCCGTCTTCCTCTTCGCCTGCCTTCTGGGTGTAGAAGCCGAGGAACAGGTTGGCGATGGCCTGACGCTCGAGGACGTTGTCCGCGAACCGGTCCAGGTTGAACATGCGCATCAGCGCCGGCGCGATGTCCGGCGTGCCGCGGATCTGGCCGGCGCGCTTCGGCTGGAACACGTGCTCCACCTGGTCGGCGGGCACACGCACGAGCTCGTTGCCGTTCACGGCCTGGTGGTAGTCCCCGGGATGCTCCCGGTACATCCAGTAAGCGACGCGGCGGCCGATCAGGTCGAACTCGATGCCGGCGCGCACGGAGTTTCCGTTGCTGGCGGTGGTGTAGAGCTCGTTCGGGCACTGCTCGCTGGGGATCAATTGCACCTGCAGCGGCACCGGCAGGCCGTCGCTCTCGCGCCGCGCCCGGAAACGGACGAAGACTTCGCCTGCCTCCTTCCACTCACGCCAGGCCAGAGCCTGCTGGGCGTAGCCGTCGCAGGTGCCATCGGCGTCCATCACGGCGTACCAGCGCTTCCAGAGCGCGGCCTCGGCCTTGCGATGCTCCGGAGAGCCCCACACGCCCTTGGCCTGGATGCCGGTGGCGATGCCGTTGGCCGCCAACTTGTCGAGCGCTGCGGATCCCCACGGATTGTTCCGCACCTGGTCGCGCGCGCGGGCGCGGATCACGCCGGCGCCGGCCAGGTTCACCGCATTCGGCCCCACGTTGGTCGCGCGCCACATGCGCGCGCGGCGGCCTTGTCCGGCCGCGGCGAAGATCTCGCTCACCTCACCAGCCCCGGCCGGACTGATAGACGCGGGTGGTGCGGCTGCGGCGGGGCTGCGGGTTGGCGACAGCGGCGATCTCGCGCTGCATCTCGCGACGCAGCGCGCGCAGTTCCTTCGCCGACTGGTAGGTGACCGACCGGTCGCCGTACTTCACGGTGGTGACACCGGTGCGCAGCGCCTGCTCGACCGCAGCCAGATCGGTTGTGGTCCATGCCATGCGTCAGCGCCTCACGTAGCTCGAGCGAATCACCCGCGGCTTGCGCAGTCGGGTGGGTGGCGGCGGCTGCGGCGTCTCGCCGTCGGCCACCACGTCGGGGTTCGTGTCCCAGTCGGCCGCCCAGGGCGGCGGGCTGTTCCAGTTGAAGGCCGGCACCTTGAGCCACTGGGCCAGGCCCTCGTTGTAGTACGCGAGGTCGAACTGCTCGTTTCGCGCCTTGCCGGGGTTGTGCCAGCCCGTGGGCGTGCGCGATTCGGCGGTGAGCTCCTCGTAGAAGCTGGTCGGCAGCCAGTCCGGGAAGTGATAGAAGCCCGGGCCGGGCTCCGCGCGCTTCACGTTCGAGGCCACCATGTCCTTGAAGCGGTTCGAGTTGAGCAGCAGCTGCGGGACGTCGCCGACGGATCCGCTCTTGCGGTCCTTTCGCTTGCTGGCGTCGGGCCGCGTCTCGCGCCACATCCACTCGCTACGGCCGTCGCCGCCACCCTTCACCAGGCGCACGCGCCAGTGAAGGCCGCGCTTCTTCAGCGATCGCCAGAACTCCAGCGCGCGCGGCGCGTGGCCCTTCGACCCGCCCCAGTCGATGCCCACGGCGCGCACCGGCATCGACCGGCCACTGCCATCCGCCAGCGGGTAGCGCCGCTGGATGACCTTGTCGACCAGGCGCTCCCAGTCTTCGATGTACTTCGACGGCTCCAGCGGCAGGAAGCTGCCGTCTGCACCGCCGGCGTCGCGCCGCGAGGTGCGCAGCGAGAAGCTGTCGACGATCCAGCGCTCGAGCGCGCCGCTCGGCCCCAGCCCCCAACCCATCACCTGGACCACGAACCGGTTCTTCTGGCCGTCGACCGAGGCAGTCAGGAAGCGCACACCGGCCGGCACCGCGCCAGCGGGAAGTTCCTCGGCGCGCTGCTGCAGCTCCGAAGGATTGCCGTCCGAGCGCGCCGCCATGGGCACGTAGGGCAGCGCCTGGTCGACGTTGGTGGTGGCCTTGAGCGGGCGCTCCTCGCCGGTGGTCACGTACGTCTTCAGCGCCTGCAGGTAGCGCTCTAGCAGCGATTCCCAGCTCTGGAACGCCGCGGCCACGCCACCCAGCCAATAGCTGGTGGTGCGCGAGGCAACCGGGTTGCCCTCGATCGTCCCGTCCGGGTGGATCACCTGCCCTTCCGCCACCCAGTCGCCGGCGGCGTTGAGCTGCTTCTTCCAGCGCGGCTCGATCGGCGCGCCGCAGTGCGGGCACCAGATCTGCGCGTAGGCCTGCGCCAGCGCCAGCGTGTCCTCTCGCAACACCCGCTCGGCGAGCTCGTCGCTGGGCGGCAGCACGAACAGGTCCAGGCCCGGCCGCGCCTCGAAGTACTCCTTGCACTCCATGCAAGGCCAGTACCAGCGGTGGCGATCGCCGCGGTTGTAGAGCGCCGCAATCCCGGCAGCTGGCGGGGCCTGGTGCGGTGACTCCGGCGTCCACTTGCCGTTGGTGTAGTCGATCGCCGGCGAGGACTCCGCCACGCAGATGCCGCCGGACATGAAAGTCTGGATGCGCTTGAGCGCGTATCCGAACGCCTCATCGATGCTCAGATCGCCGGTGAAGTTGTCGACGTCGGTCATCAGGACGACCTTGATGTCCTTGCCCGAGAGCACGGACAACGAGGGCCAGCCCAAGCGGAGCGACATCCCCGACCGGAAGAACTTCATCAGGACGTTGTCGTCCTGGGCGCGCCGACTGAGCTGCTCCTTGAGCTTTGGGCTCTCATGGATCGCACGCCTGATGCGCGTCTTGCTGTAGTCCTCGGCTGCGTCTTTCGTCGACTGGACGACCAAGGTATCTGCGGGATCGCAGGTGATCGTGTAGGCAAGCCGGCCGTCGACCAGTGCCAGTGTCTTGCCGGACCGTGCGGGCCCCACAAAGATCACTGCTTCATGCCGGCGACTGCTCGTCGCGTCCAGCGGCCGCCGCATGTACGGCGTGACGCTGTAGTCCCAGTCCTCACCGCTGCCGGTCGCGTTGGTAACGCGAAGGGCTCGAGCGCCCTCGCTCACCGACACTCGGAGCGGCGGCTTGAGTGCCTCGGCGACGTCCAGGCGAACGCTACGCGCGGTCGCGAACATCGTCGTCGTCCTCGGCGACCGCCAGTTCGTAGAGTTGCTGGCGGATGGAATCGCAGGTCTTCTGCACGGTTTCTGCAGCCTCCGGTGCCAGTGCGCAGTCGCGCTCGAGGATGTCCGGCAGCGTGTCCAGAACCTTCACCACCTTCTTCACCAGCTCGGCATAGTCGGCCTCGACCTCTACCGCCGGGATCAGCTGGCCGATGGTGACCTCGACCTTCAGCCGCTCGTTCTCGGACTGGTAGTAGTCCTTGCGGTCCTTCGGGGGCAGGTCGCGCGGGTCGACCACGCCGCTCTCGACGCTGGGCCCAATGGGATCAACCAGCGCCGGCGCTGCATCGGCGAGCCGATATACGTCGTGGCCACCGCGCTTTCCGCATGGCGGAACGCCCGCATCACGCAGCCTTTTCGTGGCTGTGCGGCGGTCCATTCCCAGCTCGTCGGCGAGCCTGGCGATAGACCAGCCCGACTGGAATGCGCGAACTTCACCCATGTTCAGTGATGCGCAGCGCGCACACCCTCCTAACCCCTTGTTTTTAAGGGGTCCCGCGCCACCTGTGGTGGAGCGCATGGAGCCCCGAAAATCTGTCGCTCACCGCGGCCTTGCTCCCCCGTGGTTGGCCGCGGATCGCCCAGGGGCCCCCGAGCCGGCCACTTATCAACAGGCAGGCCGGGTCTGTGGATAACTCACCCGGCCGCGGACGGTGACCGTGCGATAGACCTCGATCGCGTCGCGGGCAGCAGTCTCGTATTGGCACCGCATGTCCTCGTCCAGGCACGCCATCACGTCCACAGGAACCTCGATCCCCATGCGCCGGCAAAGCGAACCAACGAGAGAAGCAGCGACCTCCTGGACGGGATCGCGGGAGTCGGCCGTCCGGTCCGCCTCGGCACGGCCGGCGGACTCTTCGGCGACGAGGAACTGCTTCGGACCGTAGATGCTGTCCTCGAACACGTCGCCGGCCGCGCGCAGCGTTGCGGCAACCGCGTTGTCGCGAAGGTCGATGACCTCGACGGGGGTGACCGGCGTGGCCGTGTCGGTGAGGGTGACGCGGATGCGGGTGGTCATGGCTGATCTCCGGTGCGCCGCTCAGGCGCGGGCTGCGCGCCGCGGATCACACCGCGACGCTTGATGTCTTCGATGAAGCCGGCGCATGCCTGGCGCCGGCGCTCGCATTGCAGCAGCGCACCGGCCAAGCCGCCCACGACCTCCTCGCCCAGGGCGTCCCACGCTTGCGGGTCTTCCGGGTCGATCAACCAGCGGAACCCGGTGTCGGTCAGCGACGGGGTGCAGGCCGCGTAGCAGGTGGCATCGGCGTCGGCGACAGGCGCTTCGTCACGCTGGTCCTTGCGGCAGCCAGACAGCAGCAGCGTGGCCAGCACGACCAGCAGCCCGAGATACCTCACGGCTTCACCTGCTCAGCGCCGAGCGCACGGTTGATGGCATCCACCCTGTCGGCACCGGGGGCGCAGACGGGGTCGGTGATAGGCCGCGCACGGGTGGCGGCGCGGTAGTCCCGGCCGGCCTGCCCCAACCTCGTGGCTACCGTGGTCGCCGCTTGGTCCAGCACGCGGGCGCGCTCGTGCGCGCTGGCCAGCATCTCGGCGGAAAGCTCCAGCGCCTGGTCCTTGGCGGCGATCTCGTCGCGCAGGGGCGCAATCGCCGCCTGCCGCCACTGCCGCAGGTTGAACCACACGCTCAGCACCAGCAGCAGCAGCAGGATGGCGACCCACTTCCAGGCAAACCACCAGGCCGCAATGCGCGAAGCTGCAGGCATGGCTCAGTCGCCCCACGCCGGAGACGTGGCGTCAGCGATCAGCGCGGTGATCAGCTTCGAGAACAACATCCGCTTCTGCTCGGTGTGTCCCACCAGGCCGTTCCAGTTGCAGCGCAGCAGCTCCTGCATGACCTTGGGCCAGTCGCCGGCCTCGATGCCCTGCCACAGCGGCTCCCAGGCTTCGACGTGGTCCGGCCCCAGAAGGTCGGCGATCGCGTACAGCACCGACAGGCGCAGCACGCTGATCGGGCGTCGCGCCTGGAGCGCGAACACGCGGCGGTGCAGCACCTGCCTGGTCTGGGCGATCTCACTGCGCAGGCGCAACGAGCTGACCTCCACCGGTTCGGGGTGGCGCTCAACTTGGCGATTCCAACCGAGCCTGAGCACGTTGTTCTCGTCCCGGGTGGGGAGCGCTTGGCGCTCGAAGTGGAGCTTGATGATCTGCTCGGCCTGACGTGCCGCACGCACCTCGGTCAGCCCCAGCTCCTGCTCGAATGCTGCCGCTTCCTTGGACGCCTGCGGGCTCATGCGGCCTGCCGGTCAGGCTTGGCGTGCGGGGCCGCGAGCTCCTGCCGGAGCCGCATGCGCACAGCGTCCACGTCCACCGGCTCGCGCTCGAGCACGGCAACCACCTCGCGCAGCGCGTCCAGGCGACCGCTGGTGTAGCCCAGCTGCTGGCACGGCCGAAGGGATGCAGGCTGCAGGTCGGGGAAGCGCTGGTAGATACAGTTCGAGCCAATGGTCCAGAGCACGTACGCGCCAGTCGCGGCGAAGCAGGCGTACTGCAGGCCCACCAGGGAGCGGTACTGGCTGGCCACCATCACCAAGGCAATGCCGCTGGCCAGCAAGCGCGTGACGCGCAGGGTGAGCGGGCGCGGCCAGGAGTCGGGCAGCAGGTGCGGCAGCCACGCCGGCGCCACTGCGCCGACCATCGTCGCCACCACCACCGCGCCGAACAGCGGCAGCTGCCAGAAGATGCGGAGCTCGCCCACCACCCAGCGGGAGAACTCGAGGAACTGCGTGCTGCCGAGCAGCGAGATCAGGGCCATCACGATCACGCCAGCGCCCACGGCCGCGGTCTTCTGTGCAGTCATGGTGCGGGCCTCTCGACCATTTCTTCGGTGCTTGTGACCTCGCTGACCACGTTGGAGAAGTCAGGCCACACGGGGCGCGCCAGCGCTTGCCGGCGCAGCCAGTCGCGAACGCTGAAGCTCGGGCACTCCTTCCCGGGGTCCAGATCGCGGTGGCCGAGGATCGTGTCGATCTTCGGAAAGCGGATCTGCAGCAGCTCGACCTGCTGTTCCAGCGTCAGCCACTGGGAGTGCGTGAAGTTGTTCTCGACCAGGAGCGCCGGATTCCCGGTCTTCGGGTGCAGGCCGCGCCGCACGCCCCCGACCATGCAGATACCGATGCTGGCCTTGTTGCCGTTCTGGGCCGCGCAGTGGGCGCCCTGGATCTCCACCGGCCGCCCGCGCTCGAACCGGCCATCGCGACGGATCACGAAGTGGTAGCCGATGTCGTTCCAGCCGTTGCCCTTGGGCGGCGGGTCGGTGTGCCAGTGGCGGATCTCCGCGACACCCACGTCCATGTCCGGCGGGGTGGCCGAGCAATGGATGATGATTTTGGTGATCTCGCGCACCGGCGCGTACTCCTATGGGTGGGCCGGCACGGCCACCGCTGCCCTGGGCGGCGCGAGAGAAAGCGCCAGTTCCCACCGCGTGCGTGACCAGAGTTGTGCCAGGGCGCCAGCAGCAGCGCGTCTCACGACGGGCCTTGCCTTCGAAGCGGCTGCGGCGCGGCGGCGGCCGTGATGACCGACCCGTTGAAATGGTCGAGGCCCCGGAGCTGGGTAGCTGCCGAGGCCTCGGGATGGCTTTCGATCGGGGGGATCGGTGGCCACGATAGCCACAATGGGTAGGCGCCGGTTCCCGCGCAACATGTGGTGGAGAAACCCTAGGTGTGGTGCTGGTGTGGCGTTGGTGTGGTCTAGGTGTGGATGAAAAAAGCGCCACACCTAGCCGCTAGCCACCCCAGAGCGCTCGCTTGAAACCGCTCCGGCCGCTGTCCAACGCTTCCCCGAACACCGCACTCGCACACCTGTGCACGGCCATGTAGCTGGCTTTGCGCATCTTCGCGTCCTTCGCCAGCTGGGCGAAAGGCACCCGCTGCGTCGGCCACACCAAGTCGTGCGCTGCGTCGAAAATCACGATACGGAGGCGCCACCGGTCCTCGGGCTTGTCCATGTCCAACGGCGCCGGCCGCAGCTTCCGCACCGTGCGAACCACCTCCCGGTAGGCCGAGGCCGCGAGCCGAGCCAACTGTCGCTCGTCAGCGCGCGTGGCCACGGCCACGGCGGTATCCCGGCCCAGGGCGTCCCACTTCCCCATGAAGCCCACCGCGCCGGCGATGTCGACGGCCTGCAGCCCTGGCGTGGACGCCCTTCCCTCCACCGGCTGCCGGTATCCACCGCCCACGAGCATCCGGGCCAGCAGCTCGAGGGAGTCGCGCTTCTCGGTGCTGTAGGTGTCCGCCACCTGCTTGGGTCGCGCCATGCTCAGATGCCCTCCCGCTCGTACTTCGCAGCCAGCCGGTCGAACTTCTGGATCTCGGCCTCGAGTGTCCGCTCCTGGGCGCTCTTATCCCGGTGCCCGCGGTGGCCGGTCTGATAGCCGCCCCGCACCTCAGCCAGGTTCGCGCGCAGTTCCACCGCGCGGGCGCGAGCCCAGTCGGACTTCTTGGCGTGCTTCATCGGCTTGCCCTTGGCCTTTGCAGCGGCCTGCCGGCGCGCCAGCTCCGCGCGCAGGTCGTCGCTGCTCACCTTGGTGAGGTCGAGGGATGCCGCCGCGGTCATGCGTGCACCCGGTTCAAGATGGCCATCTGCTTCTCCATGAGGGTGTCGTCGTCCCCGAAAGCCCGGGCGAAGGGCACGGAGCCCTCCGACAGCGCGGGGCCAAGTTGCGTGCGGTGCATGGCGTGGTTCCAGCCCTCGACCAGGAGGCGGCCGCGGTGGCGCCATAGGCAGAGCCCGACCGTGTGCATGTGGCCGCGGCGGATCCCGCCCGACAGCAGGTGGTGGGCTTCCACCAGGGGCGGTTCACCCTGGCGCGGGTCGACGCGGTAGCCGCGCTCGTCGCAGGCGATGCAGCCGCGGCGCTTGATCGCGTCCACCCAGGCCGCCTCGGGCTTCGTCATTGCCCCCGTAGACCGACCGCGCTTCATCGGTCGGCGCCCCCTTGGGTCTGGGCGAGGGCGGCGGTCAATATCGCGTCGCGGTCTCCGTCACCCGGGAACCAATTGATAGCGCACGAATGCTCCGGCCCTACAGCCTCCTGCGCTGCCTTGTGAGCCTTCGCCATGCGGACTTTGGCCAGCCACAGACGGTCGCGCGCCTCGCCATACGCTCGCTCCGCGTCGCCGCGGTCGGCGCGCGCTTCGTTCCACTCCTTCACAGCCTCCATGCTGCCGGGGCGCGCGAACATGCTCATCACGCACCCCCTTGGGGCTGGGCGGCGTAGCAGTCGCACCCATCCAACGCGCTGTGCGGGCAGTCCGGCTCCTCATCCACGGCTGCGGGCTGCTGGGCGAGAGCGGCGACGTGCTCCTCGACCTCCTCTACCGCGTCCACGAATCCCCACGCGCTCGACCATTCCGCCGGGCGGCCGGTGACGGCTTGGAACATGCGGCCAAGCGCGTCCTCGGCGGCGTCGCGCTGGTCGATGGTCCGCCCGTGGTCCGATTCTTCGCGGTCCAGCCGGCACTGCATTTCCTCCACCCCCACGGGCGCGCTCGGGGGTGCGGTGCGCTCGTCCTCGTCGGGGATGCGCATCCACTTATGCGGCTGGTCGAACTCCCCGAGGCGCTCACCGTCCCACGCAACGTGCCAGCCTCCGTCGCAGTAGCGAACGCTTACCGGAAAATCGCTGTCGGGCAGCAGCGCGAAGATACCGGTGCCATCGCGCGGCGCGGTGTCCATCGAATGCCACACCTCCCCGCCGCCCTCTGCCTGCGCCTCGGCATGGGGCTGGGGGGCGGCTTCTGGCTTGCGGTACATGCCCATCCCCCGCCACTCGTTTCCGCACTCGCCGCCGCATTCCTCACGGCCGCAGCACTCGGCGATCAGCACAGCGTCGCCTGCGAACTGGCGAGCTTCCCATCCAGCCCATGCCGCCTGAACGTCCCCCACCGCATCCCACACGGTATGCCCGGCGTCTGAAATGCCGGTGTCCAGCCAGTCGTTGAACGCTGCATCGCTGAATCGGGCGCGGTCGGCTTCACGATCCCCGCCCACCCCCGCAGGCTCCCGCAGGCGGGCGATGGCGTGGTCGATGGCTGCCGTGTAGTCCGCTTCCGCTACGGTCCCGCCGTCCTTGCGCATCGCGGCCAACACCTCCAGGGCGCGGCTGTCTGTCATGGCGCTCATTCGACGTCTCCCGCGGCCGCGGCCTTGCCACGCGGCGCCTTCTCCTTCCTGGGCTTCTCCGCCGGGCGCAGCTGCTTCGGGATCCAGCCCTCGGGGAACAGCGGCAGTGCGGCGGCGGGTAGTTCGCCTTTCTTCAGCTTCTCCAGGGGGTCCGCGGCCTTCTTGCCGGCGGCGTCGGCCACCATCGCCACGATCACCGGCTTGGGCAGGGTGGACAGCCACTCCTCCGTGGGGCGCCACTCCGCGGCGATGTCAGCGCGCGCGACCGCGGCCAGCTGCACCACGCCGTCCTTCGCGCCGGGGCTCCAGTCCACGGCATCGATCTCGCGCGCGACCAGGAAGGCGAGCAGCTGCTGCAGGTCCTGCGGCGACTGCTCCACCGCCCAGGCAGCAAGGTCTTCGGCCTTCCGCGGCAGCTTGGCCTTCCACTCGGCGTTGAGGGCATCGAGGCGCTCGCCGTACGGGCCCTCTGCGACCACTGCGCGGTGCGGGCCCCCTGCCCGGCCACTGGCCTCGCGCCCGATGCAGACCCAGCGGCGCGGGCCGCCGTAGCCGTCATACAGGTCCGCGGCCAGGCGGGCCACGAGCAGGGCCATGGCGATGTGCGGAGCCTTGGCCACCTGCAGCTGCACGATCGCGCTGGCTTCGGCCTGCAGGCGCTGCAGCGCACCGAAGGACGGCTCCCCGGGAACCTTCGCGGTGCGCTCGTGGGTGCCAACCTGGACGGTGCTGGCCGGACCTTCGGACTGCTGCTCGCCCGCCTGCTCCCTCGCCGGGGCCACCTCGCCATCCCGCAGCAGGCCGCGGTAGATGGTCAGGCCGTGGTTGAGCATCACGCGGGCGCCGGCCGCGCCCTTCTCCTCTTCCGTGTAGCTCGTTGAGTCTTCAAGCCACGACAGGCGCACCCAGTCTGCGGCGGTCATCGGGTCCTTCTCCTCGAAGGCGTCGATCTCCGCGCAGTCGGCTTCGGTGAGTTCGATCCCCGTGCCGGCGACCTTCGGGGAGTTCCAATTCGGGCGCTCCCCGCCCACTTCGACCCAGCTCCAGCCCTCGGCGCGGACCAGGGCGGCGACCTCCTCGAGCGCTTCAGCCGCCAGCTTGTCGAGCAGGTGGATATCCAGCAGCACCACGGCGTCGGAGAACATGTCCTCCCGGGTCCGGCCGCCGGCGGCGGTGTAGGCGTCGAGCCCCACCAGCTTCACCCGATCGTCGGTCTGGCTGACCTCGGAGCGCAGCAGGTCACGGCGGATGCTCGCCGCCTCCGACTGGTAGCTGCTGCCGCGCACCTGCTTCCAGTGAGCCTCCTGGCGTTCGGTGTCCTCGGTCACGGCGAAGGCCTGGAGCTGCTCGAGCGTCATGTCGCCGTCGCCATAGGCCTGCAGCAGCTTCGGGGACACCCGGGCCAGGCGAAGGCGCTGCTTGACCACGGTCTCGGTGACGCCGAAGCGCGCGGCGACCTCGGCTTCGTCCTTGCCATCGTCGACCAGCGCCTGGAAGGCATTGAACTGATCGAGCGGATGCATGGCTTCGCGGATGGTGTTCTCGGCGAGCGAGGCCTCCTGGGCTTCGGACTCGTCCACCACACGGCACGGCACGCCAGCGACCAGGGCGTCGGGCAGTTCGCCGGCCTTGTGCAGCTGCTGCAGCGCGCGCAGGCGCCGGCCGCCGAACACGACGCCGAAGCTGTCGCCGGTAGGAACGACGCCCAGGTTCTGCTGCAGGCCGGATGCGCGGATGCTCGCGGCGAGCTCCTCGATCTTCTTGCCGCCGGTCTTGCGGACGTTGAGCGGCGAGGCCTTGAGCTTCGCGAGGGGGATGGTCTGGATCTGGTTCACGGGGTCACTCCGTTGGGTTGGCGCCCTGGCGAGGCGCGGTGGTCAGGCGGTGTAGGTGTGGCGAAGCTCTGAGCGCGAGACGGCGCCACGCGGCAGGCGCTCGATGACGCCGCCCATGGCTTCGAACTCCTGGGACGTCATGCGCTTGCCCTTGGCCGTGGGCTGTGGGGCGAAGATCGCCACCACGGGAGGGGTGATCACCACCCGCTGGCGGCCCGCCGGCTTGGGCTTGGCAGCCGGCGCCGCTGCCTTCTTCCTGCTGCGGACGGCGCCGCCCACTGATTCGGCGTACTTCAGCCTCGCCCGCTCCGCGGCACGCTCGCGGTGGCGCTGGCGCGTGGCGCGGCGCTGCTCCGGGGTGCCGCCATACACGCGCGGCGACTTGCCGGGGCTGTAGACGAAGTTCCGCGGTGAGCCGGTGCGCTTCAGGTGCCCGGCCTTGGTCAGCGCGTACAGCAGCTTGCCAGTGGCCTCGGGGACATCGGCCTGCACTTCTTCGAGCGTGACCTCCCCGCCGTGGTACTGAACGATTGCGCGCACGCGCGCCGACACGGTGTCTTCCTGCCTCACTTCTCGATCTCCACGGTGATGGGGTACAGCGCCTCGGTCTGGCGCTTCTTCAGGCGGAACGTCTGGGTCTCGACGCCCTTCACATCAACAAACCGGGCGCGCTTGCAGCTGCAGCCGCCGCAGGTGCAGGGCAGGAACTCGAGGAAGTCGAGGACGTAGCGGGTGTTTCCAGGCAGGTGCATCGGCACCTGCCGGAGGAAGAACTCCACCTGGCCGGCGGCGACCCGAAGCTTCAGGTTCTGGAAGTAGCGGGCCTCGGCTTGGGAGTCGAAGCGGATGCCGTCGACCACAGTGGGCTTGGCGCCGTACTTGCTGCCGCGTGCAGCCGTAGGCGCTGCCGGAGGGCGGTAGCCGTGCTGCTTGTCGTACAACGCGCGCATGCCCGTGGGCATCGAGGCCGGCGCCTGGTAGCGCAGCGCGCGTGGGGCCTTGGCCATCAGCCGCCACTCCGCACGGCCGTGAGCAGCGCCGCGGCGCGCGTAACGTCACCCTGGGCGTCGGCGTAGTCCAGCAGCGCCTCGAGCTCGGCGCGCGACAGGTCGGCCCAGCGGGATGGTTCTCCCATGTCCCCCTGGTCGATAGCGGACGCGTCGGCGGTGTGGCGAACGATGGCACCACCGAGCAGGCGCGCATCTGAAACCAGCACCTGACCATCCGGCAGCGGCGGCAGGGCTGCGGCGTGCTCCGGCGGCAGCGGTACCGGCCAGCGCTCGGCCACGGCGTGCGCGGCGATGCGGTAGGTCGGCTCGTCCCTGCCCTTCCTCGCGCTGCGGACCGTCCCGCCGCGCACGGCCAGGCCATCGTTCTCCAGCCGGCGCAGGACGCCGGACACCGTCCAGCCATCGATGCCTGACCATGCACGCTTCGGGTGGCCATCCGCCAATGCGGACACGCCCATGCGCTCGGCCACCTCGGCGGCGGTCAGTTCGCCCACGCCGCACTCGGCCAGAACGTGCATGGCCAGGTCGCGCAGGTACTCACGGCTCTCGTCGCTCATGCGGGCTCGAACTCCTCGTGGCGGGTATGGGCGTGCTTGTTGCGTGCCTCGGCGATCAGGCGCTCGCGCTCGGTGTCTGCCTCGAGGCCGTCACCGAGCGCGCCGTAGCTGTGCAGCTGCTGGATGTGCGCGATCTCGCGCTGCAGCGGAGATTCGCTGGCCTCTCGCCAGTCCCGCTGCGGCGCCGCCGGGGCACGGCTTCCGGTCACAGGCTGGCCAGGGGCTGCCTTCGGGGCGTCGGCGCGGCGGATCCAGTTGCGCCAGGTGGCCGGCCAGTCGGCACGTCGGCCCTTGGCGCCCGGGGCGGCGACCCAGTAGTCCCTGAACTTCGCGGCCTCGGCGTTTGCGTCGATCTCGGGCCGCTCCCGACGAGCGAAGGCGAGGTCCTCGTCCGAAGGACTCCAGTCGAGGGGGAGGCGGGAGCCGGAGGCGACGCTCGCTCTTGAATCAGAAGAAGAATCAAGAGCAGAATCCGTGTCCCGTTTTTGGGCCTGTTTCGAGGGAAAAACGGGACTCTTTGCCGGGAATTTCGGAACCGGTCCGTTTTCGGAACTGTTCCGGTTTTGGGTGTATTCCGAGAACAGGTCAGGAGGGCACCGCAGCTCGTACACGGGCACCTGTTTGGTCTTCCCAACGCGCTCGCCGGTGTCCTCAATCAAGCCCCACTCGCGAAGCCTCGCGAGGTTGGTGACCACCGTCTTTCGGTCCTGCGCGGTGGCGTCGGCCAGGTACTTGATGCTCGTGAACGCCACCACCCGCCCCCGCTGGTCCGGGTTGGCGCGATTGGACATCGCCAGCAGAACGAACTTCGCGCCGCTGTTCGGCACGGGCTGCTTCCATGCCCAGTTGGTGGCCTCGTGGCTCATGCCGCGGTGCCCTCCCCTGTCGGGAGCGCCAGCTCATCGATGCACGCCAGGCAGCGGTAGGCCGTCGACTTGGACACTCGCCAGCGGCGCGCCATGCGCTCGGCGAGGATCTTCCGCTCCATGCCGCGGTGCGCGAGCACCCATTCCAGGGCCGCGTATTCGGGAACCAGTGCGCGGGCTTCTTCCCGGTGCTGGTCATCCAGCCGGTGGAACAGGAACGCGGCGAGCTTCCAGCCTTCGGGCGCCGAGCTGATCACAGGCGGTCCCCCGGGGCCTGCGCGGCGCGCGCGGCGTCGGCCGCGGCCTCCTGCGCGATCGCCACAAGGCCGGCGTGCACAGCTGCGCATGCGCGCCCGATCTCGGACAGGTCGTTGGAGCTGATCACCTTGTCGGCGATCGCGCGGGCGATCACCGAGGAGAGGTCACCCTTCGCCGCCGACGTCGCTAGCACGGCGTCCATCAGGCAGCCCGGGCCATCGCCTTCGATGGGCTGCAGCGTGTATCCGTGCTCGGCTGCCAGGGCGTGGAGGATCCGGTGATCGCCGGTCACGCCCATGAGTGCATCGGCATCGGCTAGGCTCAGCACGTTGCGGTCGTTCTTCGGATTGACCTTGTTGCGCAGCACCGCCCCGGTCATTCCGACCCGGGGTGCCAGGGACTCCGAGCCCCCCGGATAGCAGCGGACGGTCGCGTAGGCCGCGTCCTGGACATTCACGGGCGGGCACCTCGAATGGAGACGGCCCGGCGCGCGCGCGGCACGCTGGGGCCATGAACGTGATCCGCTTCCCTGCCCCGCTCCGAATAGGGCTGCTGCGCCACTTCGATGTGGCTACGGGCCCGGGCGAGCTGGCTGCAGTCCTGTGGTGGCCGGCGGCCATTGCGCCTGTCTGGTGCAGAAAGAAGGTGCCGGCCTCCGGTGTAGGCTGGGTGTGCGACCACACCAACCCACCCGGAGACCGGCATGACGAAGAGGACGTTCACAGAGGACCCTCGCTCGGGGCTTCACCAGGCGCAGGGCCAGTTGGCGTACCTGATGGAGCTTTTCGGCGACGAGCTCGCGGCGAAGCAGGGCTGGAAGCGTCTGGACGGCATTCAGGCGGTTCGGTACTACTTGATGCAGAAGCACAACTGGCTTCCGGCGCAGGTGAACTCGATGAGTCAAGACGATCTCGAATTCGCGATGACTCAAGAGATGCAAGGGTGGACCGCAGAGAAAGCACTTCGCGGAAACTCCCCGTAGCCGAGGCGGCGAGCTCCTCCAGTCCTTCAGCCTCCACGTCGAGACAGTCGGCCCGCGCTTGGTCGCACCGGCGCCTGGCCGCCGCATACGCGCGCGCTCGCGCAGCCTGCTCAGCACGAGCAGCTGGCGTGACCAGCGGTTCTACCCCAGGCATCTCAGGCGCCCTCCGCGAGCGGGGCGCTCGGCCCTTGGGCACCAGCGGTGCCGGAGAGGAGCTGTCCATCAGCGCTGAACGCCTCCGGCTTAAGCTGGTAGCGGATCTTCAGTTCGTGGTTCTCGGGGATCGGCTCACCGTCGCGCCACATGTAGATGGCGGAGTGCGTTTTGAGCCCGAGGGCGGCCTGCAGCTCTTTGACGGAGCCAAACAGGGAGATGGCCTGCTCTTTGGTGATCATGCCGCCGATTGTCAGCCTGCTGACAGCTCATGTCAACCGACTGACTGAGGCGCTTTGTAAGCTTCCTGACATGCCGAAGCAGCCTCGCGACTTCCCTACCCGCGCACGATTCGCTCGCGAGCGCGCTGGCTTTGCCAACGAGCAGGCGGCGGCTGACGCCATTGGCTGCGGTCGTACCACGGTGATCCGCTGGGAGAAGGACGCCAAATCGATCAGCGGCAACTACCTCCACGCTGCGGCGAGCGCCTACAAGGTGCGTCCCCAGTGGCTGCTGTTAACCAGCGACGACGATGGGTTCCCTATAGACGGCGTGGCTCCCCAAACGGTCTCCGTGACTGAGACGCCCCCCGACTATGTTCGTGCCGTTGACATGGGCACGGAGGGAGAGATGGGGGAAGGAAGGGTCAACGACGATTTCCCGGAGGTGATCCGGGCGGTCGACTACACGCAGAAGTACATCCGGGGCCTAGTCGGTTTTGTGCCGCCTCCGGGGCGGCTGGTCCTCGTGACGGGGCGCGGGGATTCCATGCTGCCCACGATCGAACCGGGGGAGTCGCTGCTGATGGACACCGGCGTGAAGACATACGACGGGGATGGCATCTACCTGGTCAACCTGGGGAACGGGCAGCAGATCAAGCGGCTGGTGGACCACGGCGAGGCCGCCGGGATCCACGTCCACAGCGACAACAAGGCTTACCCCACCCTGCCGTTCCCGAAGGGTGGTTTGGTTGCGGGCAAGGTGTACCTGCGGAACCGGGTGGATCGATTCAACTGAGGGGCCAACAGGGAGGGCAAGGGGATGGGGAAGCTGTGTCTGCTGTGTAAGTACGAGCGACGGCCTGAGGACCAGGCGCCGGAGACCGAATGCCCGGGATGCGGGGCGATCTACGCGAACGTGGAGGCGCAGAGGAAAGCCGCGGCGGCCAGCGCCCAAGCGCGCGCACTGGTGTCGGTGCGCGCTCGCCGCACTTCACGCCAGGATAAGGACGGATTCATCCTTTTCCGCACGATGGTGACGCCGTGGCTGGCCGTCGCCGTCTTCGTTCTGGTGCTGGTTAGCGGCGGGATAGGGGTTGTCTACGGCGTCCTTGCCGGTGACGCCACGATGGTGGTCACGTCCGTGGTCGGGATCTTGGCCACACGCATCGGCTTGGAGTGCGTGACGGTGTTCTTCCGGATCGCGGACGACCTCCAGCAGGCGAAGGAGGTGCTGTTCGAGATGCAGGAGCAGCAGCTTCGATCCGGGCTAGGTAGCCCTCCGGGCGAGTAGTCCGGAGCGAGCCAGAAGAAACAAAAAGCCCCTCTCGCGAGGGGCTTTTCTCTACTGCGCGAGTTTCTGGAGAATTGGGGATAGATACTGCTGAATGATCCAGAGTCCCCCACTGCCGATCGCCGCTAGAGTTAAGCCTGCAGCCCAAGCGAGAGCCTTCCAGAGGTCGGCCTTGTTGGGCATGTGCGTCAGTCGCTCCTTGATGACGCCAACGTCCTGCTCGACGCATCTCAGCCTCTCATCAAGCTTGGCAAGGTCGGTCATTTCATCTCCTCCGGTCGTCACCGAATCTCGGTGCACGATGAGCTTCGACGCGGTCTGGCTCAGCGTTACAGAAACCGTTGTTTTGCCAGGTGGTCCGGATGAAACCACCGCCACAGGGTACTGGGTGAAGCCTGAAGAATTCGTTGTGGCGGCGTCGATTGCCGACATCAGGGGCCCTCGCCGAACGTCGCCAGATTCGTAGACATCCCAGAGAACGCCTTGCTGAAGCTCTCGAACAGTGCGACGGGAACCAGCACGGTGACCACGTCCTCGCGACTGATCTCTGTTCTGCTGGGGGGGTCCTTCTTCGTCAGGGTCACGGGCCCGGCGGGGTTGGACATGTCCGTGCCATCCGGCATCTCGAACAACTCTTCGACCAGGTCCACACGATCCCGATAGTAGGTCAAGTGGACGAATCCATCTGGGGAGGGGCCGGACACCGCCATCCCTGTAGCCACGCAGGTAAAGTGCGCCGCGTGCTTATTGTGCTTCAACGCGAAATCTGCCATCCCTCTCCCCCCAAGAAGTAATGCGCAGGCCCCTTCGGCACCGGGTGCGCAGGTCGCTGCCCGCGTAGTGTACAGCCCTTTTCGAGCCCGCTTCGGCGGGCATTTTCATCTCCCACCTGTCAGGGTGTTGACAGCATTCGCGACAACTGTCAGTCTCCTGACACGCCCCACGAAACCGGCAGCCGCCGACCGGGGCACTGGAGACGGAGATGGGGGAGCAGAACCGTAGGCGCCGCGCCACCGACCGCAACCATGCGGCGCGGGCCGGCCTGATCGTCGCCGCGCTGATCGCCGGCGTGGTCTTCTTCAACCGGGCCGATGGCTGGGTCGCCGACCACCGCGACGCCGAGCTCGCCGCCGTCCGGGTGCACGACACCCGCACCTGCGCTGCGGTGGCGGTCTACACCACGGCCACGGCCGACGACTGGTCGCAGCGCGCGGTGATTGCCCGCGCAAACCTCAACCTCTTCAAGACGACCGGGGTGCCCGACTGCTACCCCGAGCTCGTCACGATCCTGGGCGACGGCCTCGACGACTACCGCTGGCAGGCCGCGCTCGACGCGGTCGACGCCGTGGCGTCCGAGTCCTATGCCCTTCCCCTCGCCTGTGAGCGGGTCGACAGCGTCGCCCCCTCGACGGTCCCCACCGGGGCTTCTCCCCTCCCCGGTGATCTGTCGGCCCGCTCGCAGTGCGTTATCTCCGGCCTGGCCTTCTGGGACTCGCAGGCATGAGCGCGTTCAAGCCCACCCGCCGCGAGCTGCGCGAGGTCCAGCGCCTGGCCACCGAGTGCGAGATCGACGCCCGCGTGACCCAGCAGCTCGGGCCGCTGTGGTATGGCGTCCACCGTCCTGCAAAGCGCTCCGCAGACGCGTTCGCACTCTCGGCCGCTGTCGCGGTACGCGGGGCGCAGGCATGAGCGCATCGTTCCGGCCCATCAGGTTCGAGGCCTGGCAGAAGCTCCAGCTCGAGGAGACCGACGACGAGACGCTGGTTGATTGCCTGGAGTGCCATGGCGAAGGGGTCGCGGACTGCTGCGAATGCGGTCATGAAAGCGAGTGCGCGGGCTGCTGCGGTGACGGGAAGGTCGCCTGGGGCGAGCTTCGCGAGCACGAGCGGCAGCGCCATCTGACCTATGCCCGATACGCCGAGGCGATCCTCCAAGACGCCCGTGCCTGGGCCAGCTGGCTGGAACGTGATCCGGCTGAAGAACTCTTCGCTGCGGGGTTTCGAGTCGCGTCCTCTGTCGTGAGCAAGTCGCTGGTCGTGCTGCGCTCCGGAGATCTCCATTGAGCGCCGTCTTGGCCGTGGCGCTCCTGGCATCGATCCCGCTGCTGCTGATCGTCGGCGAGCTGCGCCACATGCGGGTGGTGATGAAGGCGGAGTGCCGCAAGAAGGTCCAGTCCTCAGCCGATCTGCAGATGGCGGCGCGAATCCTCGAGTTCGACGACGTGTCCGATTACGCAAAGGGCGTCCTGGCGCGGGCATACGAGTCCGGCATCTACCCCGAGCGCAGGAAGGCGCCGAGGTGAGCGCCCTCCTCCGCTACGTCGTGTTGGTCCCCGGGCTGTCCGGTCCGGTCCACGTCTACGCCGGGAGCAAGGCGGATGCGATGCGCGAAGGCGCCGCGTCAATCGGCCTGCCCTCCCTTCCCGAGGGATCCACTGCCGTTCCCGTCAGGAACGACCACACCGTCCAGTGGGAGGCAGCGTGAACGCCCGGCTGCTGGTGAAGACCCTACGCCGCCCTCCTACGGCTCCCCATGGCCGGCGCGCACCAGCACCCACAGCCGAGCCGCTGCAGCTCTTGGGCGACGGCCTCGACGCCGTGTTCCTGCGCATGCAGCCCGACGTCCGCATGGACAGCCTTCGCCGCGAGCTGGGCCAGGCCTTTCAACTCGCGTGGGCCCGCGGCCAGCGCCCTGACCTTCGTTTCGGGCGCCCGATGCGCCTTCGCCCTATTGGAGCCCGCTGATGTTCTTCCGCAACCTGACCATGTTCCGCTTCCCCGCCTCGCTCGACCTCAGCGCGCTGGAAGAAGCCCTCGCCACCTGCCCGCTGCGGCCGGTCGGTCCTCTCGAGCTTTCGTCCAGCGGCTTCGTGCCGCCCCTGGGCCGCGGCGCTACCGCGGTCGCGCACCAGGTCGGCAACGCCGTGTGGGTGGCCGTGGGTGGCGAGGACCGGCTGCTGCCGGCCGCGGTGGTCAACGCCGAGCTGGCCAAGCGCATCGACGACGCCGAGCAGCGCGAAGGCCGGCGCCCGGGCGGCCGCGCGCGCAAGCGCATGAAGGAGGAGCTGGTGCACGAGCTGCTGCCGCGCGCCTTCGTCCGGCCGTCGCGCACCGACGCCATGCTCGACCTGGCCCGCGGCCTCTGCATCGTCGACACGTCGTCCCGCGGCGCCGGCGAGGCCGTGGTCTCCGCGCTGCGCCAGGCGCTGGGCAGCTTTCCGGCCCTGCCGCTTAACGCGGAGGTCGATCCGCGCACCGTGCTGACCGGCTGGATCTCCGGCGAGCCGCTCCCGGATGGCCTGTCGCTGGGCGAGGAGTGCGAGCTCAAGGACGCCGGCGACAGCGGCGCGGTCGTCCGGTGCCAGCGGCAGGACCTGGGCGGCGAAGAGATCGGCGAGCACCTCGAGGCCGGCAAGCAAGTCACGCGGCTGGCGCTGACCCTCGACGACCACGTGTCCTTCGTCCTCGGCGAGGACCTGGTCGTGCGCAAGCTCAAGTTCCTGGACGGCGCGGTCGACGCGCTCGACGGGGCGGACCACGAAGACGTGCACGCCGAGCTCGACGCGCGCTTCGCGCTGATGGCCGGCGAGGTCGGGCGGCTGTTCGATGTGCTCGAGCCTGCGCTGCGGCTGTCCCGGCCCGATGGTGGGGTTGCAGCGCCAGCCCGGGAGAAGCGGGCGCGCAGTGCACCCCTGCCAACAGCCATGGAGGGGATCGAGACCGTAACGATCAGCACCCCTGGCGGACCCTCCGTGACGCTGACCGCCGAGCAGTTCCGCCGCGCTCCGGAGCAGTTCGCCGAAGTCGCGCGCGCAGAGAAAATCGTTCGGGAGTCCGGCGTGGCCTCCATCTCGCGGGTGCAGCGCGAGATGGGCCTCGGATACAACGCGGCCGCGCGATTGATCGAAGCCCTCGAGCTGCTCGGCGTGGTCACGGCGCCGGACGCCGCCGGGAAGCGATCGATCGTACAGCGGGGCTCCGCATGACCGCGGAGGCCGCCTGCCCCGAGCCCCAGGTGCGCCCTCCCAGCCGCTTCGAGATCCGCCGGCAGCGGTGGATCCGCGCTCAGCGCCTGGGCCGCGACGAGATCGCCGACCTCCCGCCCCACTTCGACCCCGGTGCCGACTACGACGTCGCCCCGGCCAATGAGGAACCCCTGCCGTGATCTGGAAGATCGTCGCCTTCATCGTGTCCCGCCGCTCGGTCGCTGACTGGCTGATCCGGCGCGCGCAGCGCGCGCCCTACTTCCACCTGCCCGGCTACATGAGCCGCTGGTGGCTGTTCAACCCCTACGGCGGTGGGAGCCAGGGCGAGGCCGACCAGGCCGACGACAGCGCGCGCCACCGCCGCCGCTGGCCGTGGCTGCCCTCGGTCCGGATCCACCACATCCTGCGCGAGGACCAGGCCGACCACCCGCACGACCACCCGTGGGACGCGCGGACCATCATCCTCAAGGGCTGGTACGTCGAGCGGAAGCCGATGCGGCGGTCGTCCTACGGTCTGCTCGTGCCGCGTCTCCCCGGTGACACAGCGCCAATCAAGCACGGCGACTACCACCACATCACCAGCGTGAGCCCGGGCGGGGTCTGGACGCTCTTCATCACCTGGGCCTACCGCGGCAGCTGGGGCTTCCTGGTCGACGGGGAGAAGGTGCCGTGGCGGGAGTACGAGGCGAAGTACCAGCGCGCGGGCGCCCCACCGGAGGTGCAGTGATGCCCTTCATCGACCACCGCAAGAACACCAAGACCCTCTGGGGCCGTGAAGTTGCCGGCGAGAGCAACCCGAACCGGGAAGACATCCAGCTTGGTTGCCTGCTTCGCATCGCCGACGCCACCGAGGCCATGGCCAAGCGCCACACCGAGCTGATGGCCGCGCGCGACTACTACGAGCGCCTGGCGCGGGATCGCGCCGACACCATTGAGACCCTGCGCCGGCAGCGCGCGGCGCTGCGCGGGACGATCACGCGCATGAAGCGGGCACAGGAGAAGGGCCATGCGTGAGCTGATCGAGGGTCTGCGCGTGCTGGAGCAGGACCACGAGCCGGACGGCTGGCCTGCGGTGCGGATGCGCGACATCACCGCGCTACTCGACGCCCTCGAAGCGGCGCACGCCGACATTGACGGGATGCGTGAGACGATCATGGCCGAGCACGATGCCCGGATTGAAGCCGCCGCCGCCCTCGAAGCGTCCAATCGAGCTGTGAGCATAGCTACCGGCGAGCGGAACCGAGTGCAGGCGAAATGGGACAAGTGCAGGGCTGAACTCGAAGCGGCGCGGGAGGATCTGACCGTGGCGAATCTCGCGGCTGACAGATTCTGTGCCATCGCCACGGCCGCCATCGACCAGGCGCGCGGGAAGGGGGGTGGCCAGTGACTGACCTGATCATCGCCGGCTTCGGCATCCGTCGCGACGACGTCGGCCGCTTCTCCCTGAACGACCTGCACCGGGGGGGGGGGGGGGGGGGGGGAAACCACCCACAAGTGCTGTTTAGGGAAACCCAAAACCAAAAAAAGG
>NZ_JBCLVC010000012.1:0-56036 GCF_039548475.1 Luteimonas yanweni
CCCCCCCCCCCCCCCCCCCCCCCCCTCCCCCCCCCTTCCTTCCCCCCCCCCCCCCCCCCCCTCCCCCCCCCCCCCCCCCCCCCCCCCCCCCCCCCCCCCCCCCCCCCGGGACGCCACCGCCCAGGCTTCTGGCTGCGAAACGCCCAGACCGAGGAGCTGGTGGCCGAGCTGCTCCAGTGTGCAAATCTGCACAGTGCCCCTGTCCACACGATCAACGGAGGAAGCGCGCCCGGAACCTACGTGGCCAAGGAGCTGGTCTACGCCTACGCGATGTGGATCTCGGCGGCCTTCCATCTGCAGGTGATCCGCGCCTACGACCAGCTCGTGACCGCGCCGCCGGCGCCGGACCCGCTCGCTGCGCTGCAGGACCCCGCGCAGCTCCGCGACCTGCTGCTGGGCTACGCCTCCCGGCAGATCGCGCTCGAGCAGACCGTCGCCGAGCAGGCGCCGAAGGTCGAGGCCCTGGACCGCCTGGCCAGCGCGCGCGGCGCGGTGTGCCTGACAGACGCTGCCAAGGCGCTGCAGGTGCGCCGCGGCGACCTGATCGGCTGGATGCAGGAGCACACATGGATCCACAAGCGCGAGGGCTCGAACTGGAAGGCCTACCAGCCGCGGATCAGCTCGGGCCACCTGGTCCACAAAGTGGTCACCCGCGGCGAGGGCATCGAGGAGCGGATCTACGACCAGGTGCTGGTGACCCCGAAGGGGCTGGCGAAGCTGGCCGAGCTGCTCGAGCAGGATCGGGAGCGAGGGCGGAAGTGCGCTTGATGACCCTCCAGGCCTGGGCCGACAAGTACTTCGTCGACGGGTCCCGCCCGTCCGACGTCACCCTGGGGCGCTGGGCCCGGGATGGAGTACTCCCCTGCCGGAAGGTCGGCGGCACCTGGTTCGTCGACGAGAGCGTCTGGCTCGCCGACGGCGACGACCTTGTCGAGCGCGTCCTCAAGGAGGCAAGCTGAGATGGTGCCCAGAACCCGCTCCAAGGCCCGCGCAGGCTGGCCGGCGAACCTCTACACGTCCGGCCGCGGCGGCTTTAAGTACCGCCACCCGGTGACGAAGGCCGAGACGTGGATGGGCACGGACAAAGCCCGGGTCTTCGCCGCGGCCAAGAAGCTCAACGCCCTGCTGATCCCGAGCAATGACCTGGTGGCGCGCGTGGTTGGCGGGAGCAAGACCGTCGCCGACGCGGTGCGCGTATTCCGCGAGGACGACGTGCCGAACCGCGGCTGGGCGCCGAAGACCGCGGCCTGGTACGGGATCTACATCTCGCGCATCGATGCTGACCTGGGGAAGCGCGAGCTCGAGTCGCTCAGCGTCAAGGACTGCGCCGACTACATCCGGGGCGTCACGGAGTCGGCCCGCAGCAGGCAGACGTACCGGCTGGTGCTGGGCTGGGTGCTGGCGTGCGCGCTGCAGGAGGGTTGGATCGTCGATTCGAACCCGGCCGAGCAGACCCGGAAGTTCGCCCACACCCGCAAGCGCGAGCGGCTCACGCGCGAGGCCTACCACGCCATCCACGCCGCGGCGCCGGCCTGGCTGCAGAACGCGATGGACCTGTCCCTCCTCACCCTGCTCCGCCGGGAAGACGTGGCTGCGGCGCGATTTTCGGACGTGCGCGATGGCGCGCTGTGGGTGGTGCCGCAGAAGACGGAAGGGTCGAGCGCGGTGCGGCTCAAGATCGCCGTCTCCGACGGGCTGGCGGCGCTGGTGACGCGCTGCCGCGACTCGGTCTTGTCGCCGTACCTGGTGCACCGGCTCCCGGGCCGGGCGCGGCCGAAGGGCCAGCAGGCCGCCGATCGGGACCACCACACGCAGGTGATGCCCGAGCAGATCAGCCGGGCCTTCGCCGACGCGCGCGCCGCGGCCGGCATCGAGGGCGACAACCCGCCGACCTTCCACGAGATCCGCAGCCTTGGCGGCGCGCTCCTGATGACGGAGGCCGGGTGGACGAAGGAACAGGTGCAGGCCCTGATGGGGCATGCCGATGTGGCCATGACCACGGTCTACCTGGACGGTCACGACCTGCCTTGGACCGACGTCGCGCCGGGGCTCTCGCTCAACCGATAGGGTTGCAATAGGGTTGCAGTAGGGTTGCAACGAAAAAGCGGCCGCCGAGGTCATCGACAAGCCGCTGATTCGTCAAGCAATTTTGGTCGGGGTAGCCGGATTCGAACCGACGACCACTTGTCCCCCAGACAAGTGCGCTACCAGGCTGCGCTATACCCCGGTCGGAGAATTATAGCCGCCGCGGCGCCGCGATGGGAGCCGCCCGGCATCGAAACTTCAGATGTGCTCAGCGCCGCAGCAGCTGCAGCACGTCCTCCAGCTCCATCCGCACCTGGCGGATGATCTGGCTGCTGAGGGCGGACTCCTGCTTCGCATCGTCGCCCTCCAGCCGCAGGCGGGCGCCGCCGATGGTGTAACCCTGCTCGTACAGCAGGCCGCGGATCTGGCGCACCATCAGCACGTCGTGGCGCTGGTAGTAGCGGCGGTTGCCGCGGCGCTTGACGGGGCTGAGGCTGGGGAACTCGGTTTCCCAGTAGCGCAGCACGTGCGGCTTGACGTCGCAGAGCTCGCTGACCTCGCCGATGGTGAAGTAGCGCTTGGCCGGGATCGGCGGCAGTTCGCGGTTGCTTCCGGGGTCAAGCATGGCTGCCTCCGCCGTACGCCTCGACCCGCTCCTTGAGCTTCTGGCCGGGGCGGAAGGTGACCACGGTACGCGCGGAGATCGGGATCTCCTCGCCGGTCTTGGGGTTGCGGCCCGGGCGCTGGTTCTTGCGGCGCAGGTCGAAATTGCCGAAGCCCGAAAGCTTGACCTGGCGGCCACCCTGCAGGGCTTCGCGCAGCGCGGTGAAGAAGGCATCGACGAATTCCTTCGCCTCGCGCTTGTTCAAGCCCACTTCCTCGTACAGCCGCTCTGCCATTTCTGCCTTCGTCAACGCCATGCCAGCCCCCTGGTCAGCTCCTGATCCTTGCGCCGTGCGCCTCAGCGGCCGCACCGGTGACCGAAGCCACCGCCGCATCCACATCGCGGTCGGTCAGCGTGCGCGAATCATCCTGCAGAATCAAGCCCATGCCGACACTCTTGAATCCCGTTTCCACGCCCTTTCCGGCGTAGACGTCGAACAGCTGCAGGCGGCGCAGGAAGGGTCCGGCGGCAGCGGCCGCGGTGGCCTCGAGCTCGCCCCACGACACGTCGTCGGCCACGATGAAGGCGAGGTCGCGGCGCACCGAGGGGAATTTCGACAGCGCGCCCGCACGCGGCAGCCTGCGCGCCACGAGCGCGGCGAGATCGAGTTCGAAGGCCACCACGGGATGGTCCAGGTCCAGCGCCTGCTGCAGGCGCGGGTGCAGTTCGGCGATCGCCCCCACCACCACGCCGTCGCGCAGCACGTCCGCGGCACGGCCGGGATGCGCCCAGGAGGGCGTCGCGGGACGGAACGCCAGGCGCGTGCCGGACAGCGCTGCGAGCGCCTCCAGGTCGCCCTTGAGGTCGTGGAAATCGACGCGGCGCGCAGCCACGCCCCACTGCTCGGTCGCCGCGTCGCCGCTGGCGACGGCCGCGATGCGCGGGGTTTCGCGCGGTGCCTCGCCGGCGGCGGTCGCGGTGAACACCTTGCCCAGTTCGAACAGGCGCACGCGGTTCTGCTGGCGCGCGGCGTTGCGCGCCAGGGCGTCGACCAGGCCGGGAAGCAGCCGCGGCCGCATCACGCCCAGCTCGGCGCTGAGCGGGTTGGCCAGCCCGACCAGGGGCTCATCGACCTGCCAGCGCTCCAGCAGCGTGGCATCGACGAAGGCGTAGTTGATCGCCTCAAGGTAGCCGCGGCCCGCCAGCACGCGGCGCAGGTCGTGCTCGGGCACGCGCCCCTCGGTGGGTGCGACCAGGCGGGTCGCGCCGCCGGGAAGCGTGGTTGGCACGGCGTCATAGCCGTGGATGCGTGCGACCTCTTCGATCAGGTCCTCTTCGATCGCGAGGTCGAAGCGGCGGGTCGGCGCGGTGACCGTCCAGCCTTCGCCGATGGCCTCGACGCCCAGGCCGAGGGCGCGCAGGATGCGCTCGACCGCGGCATCGGCGATGGCCACGCCCAGCACGCGTGCCAGCCGCGCGCGGCGCAGGATGATCGTCGCCGGGCGCGGCAGGGCATCGGCCAGCACGGCCTCGGTCACGGGGCCGGGCGTGCCGCCGGCGATGTCGAGGACCAGCTTCGTCGCGTACTCCATCGCGGCGCGCGGGAGCTCGGGATCGACGCCGCGCTCGAAGCGGTGGCCGGCTTCGGTGTGCAGGCCCAGGCGCCGGCCGCGGCCGATGATCGCGGACGGCGCGAAGTGCGCGGCCTCCAGGAACACGCTGCGGGTGGCCTCGGTCACGCGGGTATCGAAGCCACCCATCAGGCCGGCCAGGCCCACGGCGCGGTCGGCGTCGGTGATGACCAGGAAGCCGTCGTCGATCGCGACATCGCGGCCGTCCAGCAGCTTGAGCGATTCGCCGCCACGCGCACGGCGCACTCCCACCGGGCCCGTGAGCAGGTCGCGGTCGTAGGCGTGCATCGGCTGGCCGAGTTCAAGCATCACGTACTGGGTCACGTCGACCAGCAGCGATACCGGCCGCACCCCGCTGCGACGCAGGCGCTCGGCCATCCACACCGGCGTGGCGCGAGCGGCATCGATGCCTTCGATCACGCGGCCGAGGTAGCGCGGCGCATCCGCGCCGGCCCCCAGGCGCACGTCGACGGTGGCGTGGCTGCCGACGGGCACCGGCGCGGCATCCAGCGCCGCCACGTCGCCGCCGCAGGCCGCGGCCACGTCGAAGGCGATGCCACGCACGCTGAAGCAGTCGGCGCGGTTGGGCGTGAGCTTGAGCTCGAGACTGGCGTCCGGCAGGCCGAGATGGTCCGCCAGCGGCGTGCCCACGGGCGCATCCTCCGCGAGCTCCAGCAGGCCGGACGCATCGGCATCGATGCCGAGCTCCTTCGCCGAGCAGAGCATGCCGTTCGATTCCACGCCGCGGAGCTTCGCGGCCTTGATCGTGAGCTCACCGACGGTCGTCCCGATCGTCGCCAGCGGGGCGACCAGGCCCGGTCGCGCGTTCGGCGCGCCGCACACGATCTGCAGCATGCCGGCGGCGCCCGCATCGACCTGGCAGACCTGCAGGCGGTCGGCTTCGGGATGCTTTTCGGCCGATACGATGCGCGCGACCACGACGCCGTCCAGCGCCTCGCCCAGCGGCGTGACCTCTTCGACCTCCAGACCGATGGCAGTCAGGGTCGCGGCCAGCTCGTCGCGCGTGGCCGTGGTGGGAACGTGCTGGCGCAGCCAGTTCTCGGAGAATTTCATCGCAACACCCGGTTGTCAGGGTCGAAGGACTGACGCAGCGGCGTCAGGCGAACTGGCGCAGGAAGCGCAGGTCGTTGTCGAAGAAGCTGCGCAGGTCGTCGACGCCGTAGCGCAGCATCGCGAAACGCTCCACGCCCAGGCCGAACGCGAAGCCGGTGTAGCGCTCAGGGTCGATGCCGACGTTGGCCAGCACCTTCGGATGCACCATGCCGCAACCCAGCACCTCCAGCCAGCGGGTGCTGCCGTCGGGCTGCGCCCAGGCGATGTCGACCTCGGCCGATGGCTCGGTGAAGGGGAAGTAGCTGGGGCGGAAGCGCATCTCGAAGTCGCGCTCGAAGAAGGCGCGCACGAATTCCGACAGCGTGCCCTTGAGGTCGGCGAAGCTCGCGTGCTCGTCGACCAGCAGGCCCTCGCACTGGTGGAACATCGGCGTGTGCGTCTGGTCGGAATCGGAGCGATAGACCTTGCCCAGGGCGATCATGCGCAGCGGCGGCTGGCCGCCGCGGGCCAGCAGGTCCTGCATGTAGCGTACCTGCACGCCCGAGGTGTGCGTGCGCAGCACCCGGCGCTCGCCGCTGCCGTCGTCGGCCGTGTAGAAGGTGTCGTGCATGGCCCGCGCCGGATGGTGCGGCGGGAAATTCAGCGCCTCGAAATTGTGCCAGTCGTCCTCGATCTCGGGGCCGTCGGCAAGCTCGTAGCCGAGGCGGCCGAAGATGTCGGCGATGCGCTCCATGGTGCGGCTGACCGGATGCAGGCCGCCGGCCTCGGCGTCGCGGCCGGGCAGCGTCACGTCGATGGTCTCGCCGGCGAGGCGCGCGTCGAGCGCGGCGGCGTCGAGCCCGGCCTTGCGCGCCGACAGCGCGCCGCCGATGGCATCGCGCGCGCGATTGATGGCTTCACCGGCGGCCTTGCGCTGTTCGGCGGGCAGTGCGCCCAGCGACTTGAGCTGCGCGGTGACGCTGCCGCTCTTGCCCAGCAGCGCCACGCGCAATGCCTCGATGGCGTCGGGCGTCGCGGCGGCGGCGATGTCGGCGAGCGCCTGCTCGCGGATGGATTCGATATCGGTCATCGGGGCACCATCGGAAGGCCTTCAGGGCCGTAAACGAACATGGGGAAGGACTTGCGCCCTTCCCCACGTGGGAGCCGCTACAGCGGCGATGTCGTCCTGCCAGGTGTGCCGCCGGAGCGGCCCCGTGGCAGGGCGGGACGACGCCGGGCGGACTCAGGCTGCGAGCGCGCCCTTGGCCTTCTCGGCCAGCGCGGCAAAACCCGTCGCGTCGTGCACGGCGATATCCGCCAGCACCTTGCGGTCGAGGGTGATGCCGGCCTTCATCAGGCCGTTCATGAAGCGGCTGTAGCTCATGCCGTTGATGCGGGCCGCCGCGTTGATACGGGTGATCCACAGCGAACGGAAATTGCGCTTCTTCTGCTTGCGGCCGATGTAGGCGTACTGCAGGGCCTTGGTGACGGCCTGCTTGGCAACGCGGAACACCTTGCGGCGCGCGTTGTAGTAACCCTTGGCCTGCTTGAGGACCTTCTTGTGACGGCGGCGTGCCTGCACACCACGTTTGACTCGTGCCATTGTTCAGTCCTCCTCAGAGATACGGCAGCATGCGGTCGAGACGACCGCTGTCGCACGCCGGGATATGGTTCGTCTGGCGGAGATTGCGCTTCCGCTTCGTCGCCTTCTTCGTGAGGATATGGCTGCGGTTGGCGTGGCCCGCCTTGTACTTGCCGGAAGCAGTCTTCCGGAAGCGCTTGGCCGCGCCCCGATGCGTCTTGATCTTGGGCATTGCGATGTCCTTGTTGGTGACTCTCTACTGGCCCGGGCGGTGGCTTGCGCCACGCTTTCCGTCCTGCCCGTGCCTGCTTGATGGCCCCGGGTGCCGAAGGCAGCCGGGACGGGTCCAACCGGCCCACCCGCAATGCGGACGAACCGAGCCGCGCATTATGCACGGCGGGGGCTGCTGCTGGCAAATCGGCGCGGGCCCGTCCCGAGTGGCGGTGAGGGCCGCTGGTCAGGCGCCGACGGTGCCCGTGGTCACTTCTTCTTCGGCGCGATCATCATCACCATCTGCCGGCCCTCGAGGCGGGGCCTGGACTCGACGACGATGTCTTCACCCAGGTCGGCCTCGATGCGCGAAGCCATGCCGCGACCCAGCTCCTGGTGGCTCATCTCGCGGCCACGGAAGCGGATGTTGACCTTGATCTTGTCGCCTTCCTCGAGGAAGGCGCGCATCTTGCGCAGCTTGATCTGGTAGTCGCCCTCGTCGGTCACCGGACGGAACTTGACTTCCTTGATCTCGACCTGGCGGGTCTTCTTCTTGGCTTCGTTCGCCTTTTTCTGCGCTTCGAACCTGAACTTGCCGAAGTCCATGATCTTGCAGACCGGCGGATCGGCGTTGGGCTGGATCTCGACGAGGTCCAGGCCCTCTTCAACGGCCATGGCGAGGGCTTCGTCGCGCGAAAGCACGCCGATCATCTCGCCATCCGAGCCGATCACGCGTACGCGGGGTACGCGGATGTCGAGGTTCCTGCGGTTCTGCTTGTCCGGGGTACTGATATTGCGATCTCCGTGGGTGGCACTTCTGGCAAGGCCCCGTGCTCCGGGACCCACTGTGCCCGCCACATGGGCAGGCACCGGGCTACATGATACTCAGGGACCCTGCTCCGCGTGCATCCTGGCCGTGAAATCGGCCAGCGGCATCGAACCCAGGTCCTCCCCTGCACGCGTGCGGACGGCGACTGCGCCCTGTTCCTTTTCGCGGTCCCCCACCACGAGCAGGTACGGCACGCGCTGCAGCGTGTGCTCGCGGATCTTATAGCCGATCTTCTCGTTCCGCAAATCCGATTCCACCCGGACGCCTTGATCTGCAAGGGTTTTCCGGACCTCGTCAGCCCAGTCGCCCTGGGCGTCGGTAATGTTCATCACCACCGCCTGGACCGGCGCCAGCCAGGCCGGGAAGGCGCCCGCGTGGTTCTCGATCAGGATGCCGATGAAGCGCTCCATCGAGCCCACGATGGCGCGGTGCAGCATGACCGGCGTGCGCTTCTGGCTGGCCTCGTCGACGTATTCCGCGCCAAGGCGGCCCGGCATCATGAAGTCGACCTGCATGGTGCCCAGCTGCCAGGTGCGGCCGATGGCGTCCTTCAGGTGGTATTCGATCTTCGGACCGTAGAAGGCGCCCTCGCCGGGCAGCTCCTCCCACTCGACGCCGGCGGCGGCCAGCGCGGCACGCAGGGCGCCCTCGGCCTTGTCCCAGGTAGCGTCGTCGCCCAGGCGCGACTCGGGCCGCAGGGCCAGTTTCACCTGCACTTCCGTGAAGCCGAAATCCCGGTAGACCTTCATCGCCTGGGCGTGGAAGTCGGTGACCTCGGACTCGATCTGCGACTCGGTGCAGAAGACATGGCCGTCGTCCTGGGTGAAGCCGCGCACGCGCAGGATGCCGTGCAACGCGCCGGAGGGCTCGTTGCGGTGGCAGCTGCCGAACTCGCCGTAGCGGATCGGCAGGTCGCGGTAGCTGTGCAGGCCCTGGTTGAACACCTGCACGTGGCCGGGGCAGTTCATGGGCTTCAGCGCGTAGGTCCGCTTCTCGGACTCGGTGAAGAACATGTTCTCCTTGTAGTTGTCCCAGTGGCCGGACTTCTGCCACAGGCTTACGTCCAGGATCTGCGGGCAGCGCACCTCGCCGTAGCCGCTCGTGCGGTACACGCCACGCATGTACTGCTCCACCACCTGCCACAGCGCCCAGCCCTTGGGATGCCAGAACACCAGGCCCGGGGCTTCTTCC
The DNA here is from genome assembly GCF_039548475.1 of Luteimonas yanweni. NCBI lineage: Bacteria > Pseudomonadati > Pseudomonadota > Gammaproteobacteria > Lysobacterales > Lysobacteraceae > Luteimonas > Luteimonas yanweni. Next base: position 9,126 of record NZ_JBCLVC010000012.1, read on the forward strand.
TGCAGGTGGAACAGCTCCTGGGCCTTGCCGATGCGGCGGTGGTCGCGCTTCTCCGCCTCTTCGATGCGCAGGACGTAGGCCTTGAGCTGCTTCGCGTCGGCCCAGGCGGTGCCATAGATGCGCTGCAGCTGCTCGTTCTTCGCGTCGCCGCGCCAGTACGCGCCGGAGGTGCGCAGCAGCTTGAACGCCTTCAGGAAGCGCGTGTTCGGCACGTGCGGGCCTCGGCACATGTCGACGTATTCCTGGTGGTGATACAGGCCCATGGCCGTGACCTCCGGGCCCATGTCGTCGATCAGGCGCAGCTTGTAGTCCTCGCCGCGGGCCTTGAACGTTTCAATGACCTCCTCGCGCGGGGTCACGCGCTTGATGACGTCGTACTCGGTGTCGATCAGCTCGCGCATGCGCTGTTCGATCGCGGCCATGTCTTCGGGGGTGAACGGCTGTTCGCGCCAGATGTCGTAGTAGAAGCCCTCGTCGATCACCGGGCCGATCACCATCTTGGCGTCCGGGTAGAGTTGCTTCACCGCGTGCCCGACCAGGTGTGCGCTGGAGTGGCGGATGATCTCCAGGCCCTCGGCGTCCTTGGGGGTCAGGATCTGCAGGCTGGCGTCGTGGTCGATGAGGTCCGAGGCGTCGACCTGGCGGCCGTCGACCTTGCCGGCGACGGTCGCCTTGGCCAGGCCCGGGCCGATGGACTCGGCGACCTGCATGACGGTGACGGGGGCGTCGAATTCGCGGCGGCTGCCGTCGGGGAGCGTGATCGTGATCATGTGGGCTGGCGTTCTGGTCTGGCGGGTGGGCCCGCGGGCATGAAAAAGGCGCCACGCGGGCGCCTTCCGGATCGGCCGCGGGCAAGGATCAGCAGTGGGCGGTGGTAGTGCTAATGTCACACGCTCGGCCGGCGCGTTGGCGCGGGCCACCTGTCCGGAAACGGTGTCGCCCTCGATTCTAGCCCATTGCCGGCCGCGTGCGGCGCGCCCGCCGGCGCCGCGCACGGGTCAACCGCCCCGCCCTGCCACGCCCGGGGGAAGGCCCGAGCCCGGCGGAGGCGCCTGGCCGCCACCGGTCGCCACCCCAACCGCGTTGTAGGGCGAGAACTGGCCCAGCACGCCGTTGAAGAACATCGCCGCCATCGGCGGCGCGCTGACGATCAGCATGGTCAGGATCAGGCCCATGCCGCCCTGCTGCATGGCCATCGACGACATGCTTTCCTGCGTCCCTCCGCCGGGGACCAGGTCGGCGACCCAGAACGCGAGGCCGACCGCGATCAGCATATCCATCGCCAGCGTCACCATCACCGTCAGCAGCGCGAGCGAGAACAGGGTGCCCAGTCCGTGGTACAGCCATTTGCTGAACAGCTGGCGGGTTGCGCGGAACAACAGGCAGAGGATGAAGATGGGACCCAGGCCGACGAACAGCGCGATCGCCACCTTGTTCAGGAGCAGCATGCCCGAGGCGATGATTGCCGGCCCGCCGAGGCCCACGCCGGTGAACCACATGGCCCGCGACTTGCGCTGCTCGGTGAGCAGGTCGCCGCCTCCGTCGATCGAGTCGATGACCGTGAGCGCCGCCTGCAGGATGGCCAGGCTCCGGTCGATGTCCTCGTAGGGGCCGCCGTCGTCCCGGCCGGTCACGACCTCCGCCACCACCTCGCCGAGGCCTTCGGTCAGGATGCGGTAGGTCGAGCCGGAGCCGGCGGCGGCCCCGGTGGCGATCCCGATCACCAGCACCGCTTTCAGCGCATCACCGACCAGCGCCATCATCGGCTCGCGCGACAGGCCGGTGGCGATCCGATAGCCCTGCACCAGGATCCACAGCGTGAGCACGCTCAGCGCCGCGGTTCCGGCCACGGCCACCACGCGCCCCAACAGGTTGCCCGCGAACTCGCTGATCTCGTCATCGAGGAAGCTGTTGATCTCGCGGAAGAACACCATGTTCGGCAGCGACTGCGCCTGCGCCCAGTCCATGGCCGCCATCGCGAGTCCCGCTGCGCCGTCGATCGCCATGGGACGCCCTCCTAGCGGTCGCGCGCGCGCGCGCCCTGAAGTGCCACCTTCAGCGCGAGCCCTGCGACCACCGCCCCCGGGCCCGTCTCCGAGAGCGCTTCGTTCGCCACCCGCACGTGGTTTTCGCGCAGCACGCGCAGGGCCGTGTCGTAGGCGGACATGAGCCGCTCCCCGCTTTGCACGTCGTTCTGCAGCTGTCCCTGGATGGACAGGATCCGGTTGGTGTTGGAGGCGAGCTTCCCTTCCTCTTCCGGGCGGATTCCCTCCCGCTCCGCGTAGGCCGCGCGCAGCTCGTCGTCGCGCTCCCCGACGTCTTCGAGCATGGCCACCAGGGCGTTGAACCGCCGGTTTTCCGTTCGCACGATGGACCTGCAATACGCGTATTGCTCGGTGCCCTTGCGGTGGCCCGCCGGGCGGCTCCCACAGCGCTCAGCCAGGCCGGCATCGTCATCGCGCGCCTGGAAGTTCTCGCGGTGGCCGCTGGTGCCCGAGTAGGCGTTGCCGGTCACCAGGGCCTGCTCATATTGCTTGTCCAGCGTCCGCAACTGTTCCGCCTGCTTCTGCAGGTCATCGACTGTCTGCTGGTACTGCGCCACCCAGCCGAGCGCCGTCTTCACCGTATGCGGAACGTCCACCACCGCCCACTGCGCCGCCGCCGGCCCGGCGGCGAACGTGCCGAGCAGCGAGAGCGCCCATCCCGCGAACCGCGTGCGCCGCATGCGCGGCCCTTCGACTTCCCTGTCGTCCATGTCCCACTCCTTGGGTTGAAAGCATGTGATCCGGACCGCCTCAGCTCCGGCCGACAGTGCCGGTGGCGACAGACACGGCGGGGGTGCCTGCTGCGCCGGAGGAACCGCCAGAGGGCGCTCCGCGCCTGCCTTTGCGCTGCGCCTGGAATCCGGCAAGCCATTGCTCCGGGCGCAGCGCATCCTGCGGCACCCCCAGCGCAGCGGATGCGTCACCGAGGACCCGGTGCATGACCTCGATGTTGTCGGTCGACGCCGAAATCACGGCGAGCACGTCATCAAGCCCACCCAGGTCGAGCCGGCACACCGCGGACGCGTGGCCCTGCTTGACCAGGAAGCAGCGCGAGCGCTCGTCCAGCGACACCACCACGCGGTATTCGGCATCGGTCAGCTTGAGGCCCTCGACATAGTCCTCGCGGCTGGCATTGGGGTTTGGGAGCAGGACCAGGGTTGCGGTCTGTTCGACCAGGGCGGCGGCGATGTCGCTCGCCAGCGCATCCTCCGGGCTCTGGGTGGCGAAGATGCCCAGCCCGTTCTGCTTGCGGATGGTTTTCTGCTTGTTGCGCGCGAAGTCCTTGAGCGCGCCGCCGCCCTCCAGGATCTTCCAGAACTCGTCCATCACGTACACCAGGCGCCGGCCGTCGATGATCCCTTCCAGGCGGTGCAGCAGATAGCGCACCACGGGCACCCTGACCTCCGGGTTGTCGAGGATGTCCGTGTAGTCGAAGCCGATGATGTTCGCGCGCGAAAGGTCGACGGTATCCACGGGGTTGTCGAAGACCCAACCCAGGCTGTTGCCCGCGGTCCATTTGCGCAGGCGCGCATAGAGGCCGTCGTCGCCCATGTTGGGCAGGCTCTTCTGCAGGTTCGCCATGCTGCGCAGGTGCATGGGCGTGTCGAGGATTCCCTCGACCGCACGGAACACATCCTCGTCCTCGCGGGCGGTGTAGGCGTCCTTTCCGGCCAGCAGTTTCACCAGCTCGCCAAGGAACTGCACGTTGGCCTCGGTGCGCTCGCACTGCAGCGGGTTGAAGCCTGTCGGGCGACCATTCTCAAGCGCCAGGTAGTTGCCACCGCACGCGCGCACGAAGATCTCGGCGCCGCGATCCTTGTCGAAGAAGAACACGGTGGGCGCAGGGTCGAGCTTCTGCGCCTGGCTCAGCAGGAAGTTGACCAGCGCCGTCTTGCCGGTACCGGACTTGCCGATCACCAGGGTATTGCCCAGCGCCTTCTCCCCAAACGAATCCTCGGCCGGATGGGTGGCGTGGAAATTGAAGTGATAGGGCTGCCCGTTGCTTGCCTGCAGGGTGGTGACGCACCCGCCCCACGGGTTGCGATCGCGCTTTCCGGCGGCGAAATTATGCAAGGGCGACAGGCCAAGGAAATTGAGCGAACTGACGTTGGCCAGCCGCGTCCGGTAGCGCCAGTTGCCCGGCAGCTGGGCGTAGAACGCCGGGGCCACCGCCAGGTCCTCCTTGGCGGACACGAAACCCGCATTCGACAACTCCGCCCGCGCCTCGGCCACGTGCCGCGACAGCAGCGCCTGGTTCTCGGCATGGACGGCGAGCGAGAAATGATATTCGCCGAGGACGAAATTGCCGGACGCCAGCTGGTCCATCGCCTGGTCGAGCTCGGCGACCTGACTGACCGCCCGGTCACCGGACGAGACCATCATCCCCTTGGTGCGGTCGAGGACGCGGAGCGCGTCTTGCCGCCCCATCGGGCTGAAGGACTGCGTGAGCACGTACTCGAACCCCATGTACTTCAGGCCGTTGAGGATGCCGGGCCACGTGGCATCGGTGTACTCCTTGATGTTGAGGATGGCGCCGTAGTGGTGCTTCCCCGACGGGGTTGCCACCACGAAATCGCCGGTCCGCGCCGAGAACGTGACGCGGCTGACCGGCAGGTAGTCCGCGATCGGCGCGGACAGCACGGGCACCGGCTCCGCGACGCGGTTGAGCACATAGGCGTAGAGCTCGAGCAGGCGCGAAAAGGCGACGCCATTGCCGCCTTCGTAGATGCCCAGGCGTTCCAGCGAGTAATCCTTCAGCACCGCCTCGACGCTGCCTGCCAGCTCATGCAGGCGGCCGACGGCCTGCTGTTCGGCGGCGGCCAGCCGGGCGAGGTCCGACGAACGCTCGACCAGTCGCCTCCCGGCCACGACGGGGCGGTAGACCATGGTCAGGTAGAGATCGTTCTGCAGCGATTCCTTCTCCGCAAGGGAGGCGAAGTAGGCATCCGACAGGGCCTGGTTGAACATCCCCTCGAACTGGCCACCGCCCTGGATACTCCTGCGCCTGCGGATGTCATGGGTCCAGAACGCGACGTTGGCGAAGTCCGGTGCACGCAGGGTCTGCAGCATGCGGTTGAACGTGGCATGCCGATGTTCGAGGTCCCACTCCTCGCGGCCCACGAAGGGCAGGCCGCCGAGCCTCCACGCCAGCAGGTAGTCGCCCCCCGTGGTCTTGACCACGTCCGTGGCGACGTGGCTCGAGAGCGGGACGAATCCGCCCACCGCTGCGTCGGCCGGCAGTGCACTCACCGACGCGCCCCCCGGAGGCGCCCGGGCAGCGGCGCGAACGACCAGTCGCCGTCGCGGAGCGCGCGGTTGCGCACCTTGGCACGGAACTGCCACCGCAGCCCGAGCAGGCGGAAGACCATCTCGTCCCGCCGCGCCATCTGCCGCATGCCCAGGATCACCAGGGGCATGAGGACCAGGAGCAGCAGATTTATGTACACCGCCAGCAACAGGCAGGCACCCGCACCCACGAAGAAGGGGACATAGGGCACGCCAAGGAACATAGCGGGCCGCGTGCAGCCCCGGAAAAGCACGTCCTTATGCATGGAACACCGGCAGCGCCGTGCCCAGCATGGCCGTGCACTCCCCCGCCTCGGGCCCGAGCAGCATCCGCGCGATCTGCGCGGCGGCGCCGATCAGGAGCCCGCCGACGAGGATCGGGGCGACGTCGGAGATGCGCTTGTGCGCGAAGGCGATCTGGTAGCCCGCGAAGATGATGGCGATCGTCACCACCGCGATCGACGCCATGTTCAACAGTCCGTTGACGTTGTCGAAGAAGCCGCAGACCTTGGCGTCGGCGCCGCCGAAGCCCTGTGCCAGTACCGCGGCGGGGGCGAGGGCCAGGAGTGCCGCCGCCCTCCGACCCGTGCGGCGAAGCCGTGCGGCATGGCGGAGAAGGCGGCTGGTGTGCGTATGTGCGTCCATGGTGCGTCCTTGCGTTGGGTGATGTGATGCGCGGCGTCCGGCCGCGGGCTAGAACACGAATGCGGAATCCCCGCCGCGGGGGGCCCATGGCGCCGGCGGAGTGCCCGGTCCCGATACGCGCGGAACAAAGGGTCCCGCCGCGGCCGTGGCAGGCCCGGCTGCGCCCCCCGCCAAGTCCGTCGACGGGGCATCGCCAATCGCAGGACCGTCGCCTGGATCGGGCAATGTCGCTACCGGCCTCGCTGTTGCCGACCGCCGTGCACGCAGGTCGGCGGCCGGGCGCGGTTGTGCGGGCTGCTGGCCGGACACAAGCACCGGGATCGACGCGCGCCCGTCGACGACCGGGCCCACCCCCGCAGCCGACATCGAGCGGCGGATCTTCTGCACGTAGCCGTCGCGGATGCCCCGGGTGAAGTTGCCCGAGTAGTAGCAGCTGAATGCCTTGTCCCAATCGCCGCCGGACCGTGCGTGGCAATCGGCCAGGATGCGTGCACCGGCCGCCAGGTTCGGGCATGTCGCGAAGGCTTCCTCGTAGCTCGCGAGTCCCTGGGCGGCGAGGTTGTGGCGATTGACCTGCGCAAGCCCGAGCGAGAAGTTGTAGCCGTCACGCTCGAGGCGGGCCGCTGTGGCGACCGCCTCCTCCAGGCTGCGTGGCTGGCGTGCCAGGCGCGCACCGACCACGCCGATGGCATAGGGATTGAAGGACGATTCCACCCGCACCACGTGCTCCATGACTTCCATGGGCACCGCCATGTCCTGGCAGGCCATCAGCTCCAGGCCCGGGATCATGGCGATGGCCCCGATGCAGGCAGGCCGGCACCGGCACCGGCACCACCGAACTCGATCCCGCTGATGTGCCGTCGACCACCCCCGGCACCGATGTGGACCACGATGTCGATCGTCATGGCAAGGAGGCGGCGGATGGTCGCGAACTCCAGGCCGGATCCTTCTTCCGAGGCCTTCACCATCAGTGCAAGCTGGTCCCAGGTCTGCGAGGTGCTCCCTGCGTGGCAGCTGGTGATCGAACCCGGATGGCCGGACGCGCAGTTGCGGATGAAGTAGAAGGCTTCGTCGCCACGCAGCTCGGCGAGGATGATCCGGTCAGGCTTCATCCGCAGGCAGGCCTCCATGCAGGACTTCGCGGTGACCTTGGCCGAGCCCTGGCCGCCCTTGGAATACAGCAGGTGGACGACGTTGGGCTGGCTGATGAACAGCTCCCGCGCATCCTCGATGGTCACCAGACGCTCGCTGGGCGGGATGTGTTCGACCAGCGCCTTCATGAAGGTGGTCTTGCCGCTGCCCGTGGCGCCCGACACCACCATGTTGCGTCTCAGCTGCACCGCACGCCGGAAGAATTCGGCGTGGTGGCCGCCGGCATGGAGGGCCGCGAGTTCACCATCCCCGTCTTGCGCGCCGCGCCCGGCGCGGAGGCTGGCAAAGAACCCTTCGGCCTCGTAGTCGTCCAGTCGGCGGACCCCGCGCGAAGGCAGGCGGATGGTGATCGATACGGTGCCCGCCTCGCAGGCGGGCGGAATGACGAACTGCGCCCGCTGTCCGGTGGGGAAGGTGAGCGACACCACGGGCTCGGCATCGGTGATCCGCTGGCCGGTATTGCTTGCGTTGACGACGGCATTGCAGAACTGCCGGGCACGCTCGAAGCTCAGCCCGGCGACCTCTTCCCGACGCCAGCCATCGCGCGTCTCGAGCCAGACTTCGCCCGGGCGGTTGATGCAGATTTCGGTGACGTCCGCGGAGGCCATGTGGCCGAGGATCCCGAGCACCTGGTACTGGTAGTCCAGGAAATCCTGCCCCACCGCCACCGGCGTGACCTCGCCCGCCATGCTGGCGGCCCCGCCCGTCACAGCTGCGCCACCACCGCCGAGAAGTCGACGTCGCGCGCAACATACACGTTCAGCAGGGTGCCGTGCTGGATGGTGACGGTCGGCGGGCGACGCGCATCCAGCGCCTGGTTTGCCAGCCGCTCGAGCGTCCGCGCGGTCGTACTTTCGTACGGCGACTGCACCACCACGCCGCCCTCGCCAACCATCGTGCCCACCGGGCCCTCTTCCGCCGCCGCGTACTTGAACGCGTCGCTGATCAGGCTGACCAGCAGCGCGGAGCCGATCCGCGAGCCCCAGTGGGCGCTGTAACGGCCCGGGTGCCCCGCTCCGCCAAGTCCGTCCACGCCCGGGCTGGCCATGCTGATGTCGATGCCGGTCGGAGTGGTGATCCGGTCCCAGACCACGGCGACGCGCGGGCCGCGCGGCTCGGCATCGTAGCGACCGAGGACCTTGGATCCCTTCGGCAGCAGCAGCCGGCGCCCGTTGATCGAGTACACCGGCTCGGTGACGATGCAGGACGTGTAGCCCGGCACATCGGTGACGATGCGCGTTTCCAGCACGCAGCGGATGTAGGTGCCGCGGACCAGCAGCGATTCTGGCCGCGTGATCGGCCGAGCCGCCGTCGCGGCCTGCGCCGGCCCGGGCGGCGGTGCAGCCTCGGTGCCCGGAAGCCCTGCCAGCATGGCCTGCATATAGGGATCACTGGACGACGTCGCCTCGCCTCCGGCGCTGCGTCGATCCACGAGGCTCGCACCCGGCGCCGGCAGGGACGGCGGGAACCCGGGAACCGTCCGGGGCAGCATCGCGGAGGGCGGCACGGTGGACACCGGGGAGACCGGCTCGGGGACCAGTGCCAACGGCAGGTCCGGCGCCGGGACCGTGGACGGCTCCGCAACCCTCGGCAGTTCTGGAATGACCACGGCCTGCTCGCGCGGTGCGGCTGCAGCGTCGCGGTCGCCGCCCATCGCGCGCATCATCGCGAAGATCGCCAGTACGAGGAGCAGGACGATCCCGGCCAGGAAGCCCAGCGCCTTGCGATTGAGCCGCTGCACGTCCTCGGCGCGCAGCACCGGTGCCGCGGCATCGAGGTCCGGTGCGGCCTGGCGCTCGGCATAGTGGCCGCGGCCCGCGCCGGCGGCGCCTTGACCCTGTGCAGTGGCTTGCCGTTCTCCGCTCATCGCGCGTTCCTCCTCAGCCCGACGACGTCGCGACCATGGCGCATGACCAGGTATGGATAGGTGCCATGGACCACCAGCACGTCGCCCTCCACGGTGGTGTTGACCACGAAGTCCTCGCCGTCGCGCCGCCTGCGCGCGAACACCGCGGGGAAGTTCCCGCTGGGTAGTGCAGCCTGCGCACCCATGCGCAGGTAGGTGAAGCGACCGTCGTCGTACACGTTCATCGGCACGAGCCACGGCGACGCACGCCTGGCCGAAACGTCGTAGTCGAAGTGGTAGCTGCGATCCCTGTCGAGCACGACGCTCTGTCCCGCATCCACGACTTCGTCCACCGGCGGCGCGAAGCTGGCGTCGGCCGGGTAGCTGAAGGCGATCTTGTATTGCACGCCGGCACGCCGCGCCTGCTCCAGCGAGGTCCAGTCGCTGGCCACGACCTTCAGCTCGAAGATGTAGGAATGCGACTGCGTGCGCACCAGCATGTTGGTGTCGACGTCGGCGCCTCGCGGCCGCAGGTAGAACACGTTGCCACGGCGGATGAGGTCCCAGCCGGTGCTGAAGCCGGTGCTGAAGTCGAGGATGTCTTCGGCAGGATCCAGTTCGAGCTGGGTGGTGATCCCAAGCGCCGTGCGGACCGGATAGACGCCATCGGGCACGTATTCGTAGACGTCGACCTGCGGCGTGGCCGATACAGGCTGGGCGCCGGCCACGGGTGTCGCGAGCCCGGCGGCGAACATGATCGTAAGGGCGATGCGGGTTCTCATGGCGCTGATTCCTGCGCATCCGTGCCTTCGACCGATGGCGCCTCGATGCCGGCCGGCGTGATGTCCGCGGCCATCGCCGCCTCGTAGTGCGCAGGCTCCGATTCGGCCGGCGGCACCGGCGCGTAATCGTTGTCCGCGCGATAGCTCGTGACCTGGAAGCCGAGCGGATTCTCGAGCCGGTCCGGCTCGTCCAGCTTCAGTCCGAGGTTGTAGGAGAAACCCAGCGTCGCGATACGGCTGTCGAGCGGTCGCGTCGCGCCACTGGTCTTGTCGTAGACGCTGCGCTGGAAGCGCACGGTGGCGCCGGCCGGTGCGCCGGCGGGGCCGTCGATGAGCTGGATGCTCAGGATCCGCACCCGGATCGCACGGCTGCGGCCATGCGTGTTGAACGGACTGCGCGGATTGTTGGCCGCGTGCAGCGACGCGTACTCACGTCCCACCTCCGGCGCCGACATGCCGTGTACAGCCCGCCAGTCGCGCAGGTTCATCATGGCCACGTCGTAGGATTCGCGCAGGCTGACGAAGCGGGCGACATTGGCGCGTGCGATCGCCTCGCTGGCGGTGATGCTGCGATGGCGGAAGTCGGCGTCGAGCCGGGCCACGGTGGCATTGCCGCTGTAGGCGTCGGCCATGACCAGGAAGGGCACGCGCTCCTTCAGCGGCATGACGAGCAGGTAGCTCGCCGCCAGCAGCAGGGCCGCGACCGCCGCGACGCCCGCCACCCACCACGCGCGGCGCTCGCTGCGACGCGCGAGGTCGGCGATGCTGGTTTCGTAGTTGACTGCGCGGGCGACCGCATCCCTGGTCGCCTGCGCCGGCTTCGTTTCTTCAGACATTCTGCAATCCATGCAAAGTCGGTAGGGGTGCCTCGAGTGCCGGTCAACTTCCCCCTTTCTGTTCGGCGACGACCAGCCGGCCGCCGTCCACGCGCATCACCACGCCGTGTGCGCGGAAGGCCGCGCCAAGCTGCGTGAGCGCATCGGCCAGCGTGCGTGCATGCACGGCCTGCACTGGCTGGTGCAGGGTGAAGTCGGAAGGATGCCGATAGTCGAGCTCGCTGCCGCTGTCGCGCGCCCAGCGCGCCAGCAGGTTGCGCAGCGTGCCATCCATGGGCGATGCCTGGAACAGGTAGGCAGCGCGCAGTGGAATGGGCTCGCTGCTGTCGGCGTAGGTGTTGACCGGCGTCCATCGCCCGGAAAAATCACGGGCATCGCGCCCCGCGCAGGCCGTCGCCATGGCCAAAGACGCCGCGATCGCGATCGATGAAACGCTTCGATGCCGCATGTCCATGCCACCCTCCCTGGCCGTACTCCGGACATATCAAATGAAAGAGGCCGGAACGATCCTTGTCCTCGGCCGTGGAACTCCTGTGGATGCCGCCGTGTTACGTGGCGGCCGCCGCGGCACCGCTCCCCGCGTGCCATGACTGAACGCTACCCGCCTGCATCAGGCCGTTCAATAGCATTTGCCAATGGATGTGTGACCGCGTCCAGAGAACAGAAAATTCCGATGGCGTTTTAGGGCTTACGAGCGCGATTACCAATGTCATCCACGCGCCGTATCATTCGGCCATGCCATTCAATGTCCGACCCGCGGCACGGTCCGCCGCCCTCCTCGCCGTCCTTTCCGTTCTGGGTGCCTGCAGTAGTCCCGGCGCGCCGGCCGCGACCTCTGCACGCCAAGGCGTCGCCGCCAATGCCGAAGCGGCCGCCGCCACCGACCCGCTGCTGCTGATCTCCATCGATGGCCTGCATCCGGACCGCATCAACGCCACCGACTCGCCCAACATCGCCCGCCTCGCCGCCGGCGGCGTGCGGGCACGCTGGATGACCCCGTCCTACCCCACGCTGACCTTCCCCAACCACTACACCATCGCCACCGGCCTGCGCCCGGACCGCCACGGCATCGTCCACAACTCGATGTCCGACGAGGAGCTCGGCACCTTCCGCCTGTCCGACCGCGACGCCGTGGGCACCTCGGCCTGGTGGGGCGGCGAACCGGTCTGGGTCGGCGCGGAAAACGCGGGCCTGCGCACGGCCACCATGTTCTGGCCGGGCACGGAGGCCGAGATCAACGGCGTGCGGCCCACGCGCTGGCATGCCTACGACGAGTCCGTACCCGCGATGGAACGCGCCGGAACGGTGGCCGGCTGGCTGCTCGAGCCCGAGGCCACGCGGCCACGCCTGGCCACGCTCTACTTCCACTCGGTCGACACCGCCGCCCACACCTTCGGCCCCGCGTCCGCGGAAGCGCGCGCCGCGCTGGCCGACATCGACACCGCCATCGGCAGCCTGCTTGCACGGCTGCAGCGCGGCGGGCGCCTGCAGCACACCAACATCGTGCTGGTCTCCGACCACGGCATGGCCCCCGTGCCGCCCGGAAACCAGGTCTCGACCGGTGAAATGGTGACGCTGGAAGAGGCGCGCATCACGAGCATCGGCCAGGTGGTCCAGGTCCAGCCCAATCCCGGCTTCGAAGCCGGGGTCGAGGCCCGCCTGCTTGGCCGCCACGACCGCTATGAATGCTGGCGTCGCGACCAGCTGCCCGCGCGTTGGCACTACGGCACGCATCCGCGCATCCCCGCCATCGTCTGCCAGATGGACGAAGGCTGGGACGCCCTGTTTCCGCAGATGCTGGAGCGCCGCGCCGCCGGTGGCATGCGCGGCTCGCACGGCTACGACCCGGCCCTGCCGTCGATGCGCGCGGTATTCATCGCATCCGGCCCCGCGTTCCGCCGCGGCGCGGTGATCGGGCCGATCGAAAATATCGATGTCTATCCGCTGCTGGTCCGGCTGCTGGGCATTCCCGCCGCCGACCACGACGGCGATCCGGCGGCGCTGCTGCCGGCGCTGGACGCGCCCTCCGCGCACTGACCCGGGCTCGCCAGGCCTCCGCGGGTGGCCGCGACGCTGATGTCCGAAAGCGGCGAGTCCAGCCGCGGCCGCGGTGCTAGCCTGCGTCCATGGCCACGCCACTGCTCCCCGCCGCCGCCGTCTGCGACCAGGCCCGCCGCAGCCGCGATCCGCGCTTCGACGGCCTGTTCTTCACGGGCGTCCACAGCACGCGGATCTATTGCCGGCCGGTGTGCCCGGCGCCGTATGCGAAGCGTGTGACCTACTACCCCAGCGCGGCCGCGGCCGAGGCCGCGGGATTCCGCCCCTGCCTGCGCTGCCGTCCGGAGCTGTCGCCGTCGGATGGTTCCTGGCGGCGCGGTGATGCCGCGGTGGCGCGCGCTCTGCTGCTGATCGACCAGGGCGCGCTGGCCGATGCGCCGCTGTCGGCGCTGGCCGAGCGCGTGGGCATGGGCGAACGCCAGCTGCGACGCCTGTTCGTGGAACGCGTGGGCGCGCCGCCTGTCGCCGTGCATGGCACGCGGCGCCTGCTGTTTGCCAAGCAGCTGCTGACCGAGACCGCCCTGCCCGTCACCGAGGTGGCGCTCGCAGCCGGCTTCGGCAGCCTTCGGCGCTTCAACACAAGCTTCAAGGATGCGTACCGCATGGCACCACGCGACCTCCGCCGCCAACCTGGCACCGCGCGCCAGGCGCCGGGTGATGCGCTGGTGCTCCGCCTTGGCTATCGCCCGCCCTGCGACTTCTCGGCAACCCTGGCGTTCCTGCGCGGCCGCGCATTGCAGGGCGTGGAATCGGTGGGCGATGGGCACTATGCGCGCGTGGTCGCCGGCGTGGACGGTGCGCCGCACGGGTGGCTGCGCGTGTCGGCATGGCCCGGCGGCGAGCATGCGCTGCGACTGGAGCTGCACGGAGCGCAGGCGGCGCGCCTGCCCGACATCGTGCAACGACTGCGGCGCATGTTCGATCTTGATGCCGACCCACGGATGATCGCCGCCACCCTGTCAGTGGACGAGCGGCTGCGCCCCCTGCTGGATGCACGCCCCGGACTGCGCCTGCCCGGCGGCTGGGACGGCTTCGAAATCGCGGTGCGCGCGGTGCTTGGCCAGCAGGTCAGCGTGGCTGCGGCGCGCACCATGGCCACGCGCCTGGTACAGCGCTTCGGTGAGATGCTGCCGGCGCCGTCCGACGACGGCCTTGGCCAGCTGTTCCCCACGCCTGGCGCGCTTGCGGAAGCCGACCTCGGCCGCATCGGACTCACCCGTGCGCGCGCGGAAACGGTGCGTGGGGTGGCGCGTGCGCTGATCGACGGCCGGGTCGACTTCCACCCGGAACGCACGCTTGATGAGTTCGCCGCGCGCTGGGTGGCGCTTCCCGGCATTGGCCCGTGGACGGCGCAGTACATCGCGATGCGCGCGCTCGGCCACCCGGACGCATTCCCGGCCGAAGACCTGGTGCTGCAGAAGACGCTGCCGACGGATGGCTCGCGACTCACGGCCAAGGCATTGGGTGCACGCGCCGAGGCCTGGCGGCCGTGGCGCGCCTATGCGGCGATCCATCTGTGGAAGGACGCGATGGAGCGCGCCACCGCGGCACCCCCCACGACACCGGCACGCGCCGCAACGCCGCGCCTCCGCGCGCGATCCATAACGCACGAGGCAAGCCCATGACCATCATCTTCCTGCACATGGACACGCCCATCGGCGTACTGACCCTGGCGGCCGACGAAGACGGACTCCGCCGCATCGACTTCCCGCCGCCGCACGGGCCACCGCCGGGCGACGGCTGGCAGACAGGCAGCAGCGACGTGCTGCTCGAAGCGCAGCAGCAGCTTGGCGAGTACTTCGCTGGCAAGCGCATGCACTTCGACCTGCCGCTGTCGCCGCACGGCACCGACTTCCAGCGCGCGGTCTGGACCACGCTTGCGGAAATTCCGTACGGCGGGACCTGGAGTTATCGCGATCTCGCGCACAGGATCGGCAGGCCAACCGCGACCCGCGCAGTCGGCGCCGCCAACGGCCGCAACCCGCTGCCGATCGTGCTGCCCTGCCACCGCGTGATCGGCGCGGATGGATCGCTGACCGGCTTCGGCGGCGGCCTGCCGACCAAGCAGTTCCTGCTGAAGCTGGAGGGCGCACTGCCGGCCGGCTACGACCTGTTTGGCTGAAAAGGCTTTGGCACAACCCTCGATCGGCAATCGTGTGTGGGAGCAGCCATGGTCATGATTGGCAGCCCGCCACTGTGGGAGCGGCTATAGCCGCGATTGGAGATATCGCGGCCGTGGCCGCTCCCACAGGCTCTTTCAGGTCTTGCCTGCCACCAGGCGCGCTCAGTTCCGCTTGCCGGGAAGCACCTGGCCGCCCTGGTGCAGCTCCAGCGATTCCACGCTGCCGTCGGCGCTGCGCTTGAACACGATTTCGACGCCGAAGGCCGGCGCTTCAAACGTGTCCTTGCCGGCCGCCTGGAGCGGGAACTCGCCCTGCCCCGTGGCCTGGGCATGCAGCGCGCCGTCGCGCCCGCGCACCGTCAGGACGAAGTTCGGCATCAGGGGGTATTCGCCAACATAAGCCGCCAGGTCCCCGTCCGAAGGCGCAGGCTGCTGCGCAACCTTGCCGTCTTCGCCAGCCTCGTCCAGGCGCGTCGCCGGAATCGCGCCACCGCCCTGCATCCAGGTGAACGCATACCCGCCGTCCGCCTTCTTCTGCGGCCGCAGCACGGCATCCACCACCGTCGGGAAGAAATCCCCGGCGCTGTCGTGGAACAGCTCGAACTCGCCCTGGCCCTCGGCCTGGGCGAACAGCTTGCCGTCGCGCTGGCGCAGGCTCATCTTCATCATGCCCTGCAGCTGGTATTCGCCGACGAGCCCGTCGAGCAGCGCCTGCGACGGAACCACCAGCGTGCGCGGCTCGCCCAGCGGGAACGAAGCGTCGACCAGGTGCAGGCCGAGGCTGCCCAAGCCGCCGATGGAATTCCAGTTGGTGTCGGACAGGATGACGATGCCGCGCTGCCGGGTCTTGTCCAACGACACGAACGACGAGAAGCCTCCGGTTCCGCCCTCGTGCGCCAGCACGCTGCGGTCGGCCACGGGCATGATCATCCAGTTCATCGCCATGGGCGGCTGTTGGTTGATTTGCGTTTGTGCGAGTTCGATCGCGGCTTCCAATGGCGTCCCGGAGGGGTCGAGATTGGCCTGCACGTAGCGGACCATGTCATCCAGCGTGGCGCGTACGCCGCCGACGCCGGCAAAATCCACCGGGAACGTCCAGGCTGCGGCCGGCAGGCCGTTCGGCGTGTGCCCGCCCGCGGCGCGCACGCCATCGGGCCGCTTTGCGATGTAGGCCGTGTCCATGCCCAGCGGTGCGGACAGCGTCTGCCGGAACACGGTTTCGAAATCGCTGCCCGCGCGGCGCGCCACCGCATAGGACAGCACCGTCGAGGCGAAGTTGGAGTACTCGAACTGCGTGCCCGGCGCCCGCGCCAGCGTCACGTCACCAAGCGAGGCGAGCAGGTCATCCACCGTGAGCGCGGCGTACGGATCGGCGGGATTGGTGACCGCCATCCGCGCAGGCAGCGCCGGCAGCCCGCTGGTGTGCGTGACCACGTGGCGAAGGAGGATCGGGGCCCCTTCGAACTGCGGCAGCTTCGTGCCTTCGGGCAGGTATTCAACCAGCGGATCGTCCAGCGAAGCCTTGCCCTGCACGATCAGGTCCGCCAGCAGCGTGGAGGTCATGGTCTTGGTGACCGAACCGATCTCGAACGCGCTGTCGGGGCCGATGCGCGCTGCGCTATCCGGGTTGGCGCAGCGGAACGCGCGCGCGACATCACTCTTGTCGATCACCGCCACGGCCATGCAGGCGCCGGTGCGGTCACCGGCCAGTCGCTGGTCGACAAGCGTCGCAAGCGTAGCGTTGTCCATGGCATGAGCGCTGCCGCTCACGGCCAGCGCGAGTCCGGCAAGCACCGGAAAGAAAGAAACAGGGCGGGTTGGCATGGAGCTCTCCTTGGCATGGGTGGTGTTCACGGGCTTGGACGGTGTTCCTGGAATGACGCTGTCCGTGGTCATGCGTCGTCATTCGTCAGGCCGTCGATCTGGCGTTGCAGCGTTTCGGCGTGGGCACGGAACTGCGTGCGCGCCACGCGGCGGTTGATCCAGGCCAGGGCCCCGTACAGCACCAGCATCACCGCAAGATAGCGAAGTGAGCCGGCAGTCGCACCGTCGCGCGCCAGGGTCAGCCCGGTCAGCCCGATCGCTGGAGGAGTCAGGTACCAGAGCCAGACCTGTTCGAGCATGCGCGCCTGCGCCAGCGTGGCATCGCGCTGCCGCTGCAGGTAGGCCAGCAGTGAAACGCCATGGTCGGGCTCCGGTGCCAGCTGTCTGGCCCGGCGCAGCCGGAACGGCAGCGCCACGCCCCAGGCTGTGATCAGGAGGGCGAATCCGGCCTGCAGCCACTCGCCGTCGACGAGCGCCGCCAGCGTGATCAGGGCGAAGAAGACGGCGACGAGCACCGCTGCAATCGTCTCGATCAGGTCGCGCCGGCGCACCTTCTTCCACAGCGTCTGGCCGCGCTTTTGAAGCTCGTCCATTGGCAACAGGTGCACAGTCGGCGTGTCGCTGCGCCACGCGTTCCTCATTTTGTCCCAGTCCATGCTCAGTCCTCCAGGAAGCGCTGTTCGAACAATTGGCGCAGGCGCGTCATGCGCACGGCCACCGCGTTGACGCTGAGGCCCAGCACGTCGGCGACCTGCTCCCGCGGCAACCCTTCCAGGTCAAGCAGGATGACGCTGCGCTGCAGCGGGTCGAGCATCGCGAGGAACTCGTCGAGCACATCCATCGGATCGACCGCGTGGCCGGTGTCGCCCTGCTCGGGCACGTCGTCCAGCGAACGGTGCTCGCGGCGCGGCTTGCGCACGTGGCTCAGAGCGGTGTTCAGCGCCACCCGGTAAAGCCAGGTGGAACGCTGTGCGCGGCCGTCGAAACTGCCGAAGCTGCGCCAGAGCTGGAGCTGCATCTCCTGCAGCAGGTCCTGCCAGTCGTCGGGGCCGGCATAGCGCCGCGCCAGGCGCACCAGCGCCCCGCGATTGTCCTGGACCATGGCGGTGAACGCCGTTTCGATTTCCATCCTGAAAAGATGCCTGCTGCGTGGGTCTCTGAGTATTTAGTCGCAGCGGCCGACGGAAATTTTCATCGGTCGCGCGGCGCGACCGGAACATGGTGCACGTGGAAGGCGGCCGGCACGCGAATGCCGGCCGCCCTGGTTCAAGCGATCCGGCTCACTGCGCCCAGACCCCGCGCTCGGGCGTCCAGTACAGCGTCCTGCGCTCGAACTGCTGCTTGCGGCCGTTGCTGCCGTGTGCCTGCTCGTCGGTCTTCGGATAGCCGAGCGCCGCTTCGCGCCCGTTGCCCTCGAAGTGCGCCAGGATCGCGCCGTGCACCGCGTGCGCGCCGGTGGCGGGCGTCCACAGGAACAGGCCGTCCTCGAAGTACTGGAACTTGCCGCGCTGCCCCGAGACCGGAGACACGGCGGCGTCGAGCTCGTCGATCATCGCGAAGCCCCAGCGTGTTTCCGAACCCGTGGCCCGGTAATGCTCCAGGATCTTGCCGGCAACCGCGAACGCACCGGTGCGCGAATGCCACAGGATCATGCCGTTCCTGAACTGCTGGTAGCGACCGCCCGCCTGCGCTGCCATTTCCGCCAGTTCGGGCACGCCAAGATGGCTGCGCACCCCGCCCATGGCGTAGAACTTCCTGCCGATCTCGCCATGGGGCAGGACGTCGCAGCGCGGCAGGTCGTAGCCGTCGTTGTCGCGCGCTTCGTCATTGCCCCAGCGCGAGAGGTAGTAGGCCGACACGTACTGCGCGGCCGGGCCCACGTCGAGGTCGGTCTTGAGCCACCAGCGGTTGAACGTCGCGCCGCTGCGGATCTCGCGGCCCCAGGCCTTGCAGTACACATAGTTGGTGCCGGCGTGCAGGCTGCCGCTCTGCGCGCCACCGGTCGGCGACGGGAAGCCGGGCGCGCTGGCGTACGTGTCGACCCAGTAGGTCGGTGCCGTGGCCGGCGGCGGTGCGCCGTTGTTGATCAGGTTGTAGAAGCTTGCCCAGGGGAAGTAGCGGCCAGGGTCGTAGCGGTTCTGGTTGCTGGTCAGCATGCCGTGGCCCTTGATGCGGACGCTGTCAGGGACCACGTGCCAGTAGTCGTAGCCGGGACCCCGCCATGCCGACGCGCAGTTGACCGGCTGGCGCGCGCAGATGCTCCGGGTCAGGCGCGCCGAAGCGTTGATCATCGCCGACGTCCAGTTGCCGGCGTCCCCCGCGCGCCCATCGTGCTCGATGCCGATGGTGTAGTGGTTGTGGTACGCCGCGTGCCAGGCCTGGTGGTGCTCGCGCACCATCTGCGTGACCTGGCCATCGGACCTGCGGATCACGTAGTGCGCCGAGACGTTCGAGGCGGGGTTCTTGAACCAGGAGATCCCGCCGGCGTAGCTGCCCTCGATCGTATGCATGATCACGGCGGAGCGGCCGTTGGAGGCGGTGCTGTAGTTGCTGGAGTGCGCGGGGTTCCACAACGCCTCGCCGAAGTCCATGGCGATGCCGACGTCGGAGGCTTGCGCTTCCACGCGCCCTGTTGCGCGCGCCGGATGCTCTTCCACCAGCTCGTCCGTGGCGCCGATGGTGTCGGTGCCATGGTCCAGCTTGAGCGCCGGTGCGCCGAGCAGCTTGAGACGATCGGCGGGAAAGGCGAGTTTCATTTCGATGGGCATGGCCGCGATCCGGATGCCCTTTTCGTTCACGCCACGGGCCAGCGTCTGCAGCACCTCGTAGGCGAAGCTCTGCCGGGCGAAGCCCTGGATGTTGCCGTCGCCGCTGCCGTAGCCGGCGTAGCGTGCAAGCGCACCTGCCGCGGCCTCCACGCCGCCGGCCCGGCTGCTCGCACCATCCTTCTTCAGCGCGCGGTCCAGCAGCGCCGCAGCGGCGAGAATATTGGTCTCCGGGTCCACCAGGAGCAGGCGTTCGCTGACACCAAGAAGCTTCGCGCCTTCGGCCACCTGGTTGTCGAATCCACCGCCGCGATAGAGGCCCATCACGCCGTACGAGGCCGGCATGTGGTGGTGGCCGGCCTTGCCGTGGGCGCCGGGCTCCACGTGGACCCAGCGGGTTTCCACATAGGCGATCGCCTCCAGCACGCCGCGCGGAACCGCAGGGTAGCGCTCGTAGGCGCGCTGGAAATACGCCGGGTAATCCGCGCGCTGCCGCGCGAGCACCGCCGTCGCTGACTGGCGTTCGACTTCGGTGGCCTCCATCGCCTCCGCCAGGTCGTGCCGGTCCGTTGCGGCGACTGGCGCCGCCAGCGCGACCAGCAGCATCGCTGCGGCCGACAACATCATGTTCTTCCTCATCTGACTCTCCCTTCCGGTCATGTGGTCCATCCCCTGGCCGACAGCTGGCCACATCGGTCCCGGCGGCGGCAGTGGGGCCAGCCCCATGCGGCGACAGCGCTGCGCTGCAACGTGACGGTGGTCGTCGACACCTGCAGTCAGCCCTAGGTTGTCGGCGCAGGGACCCGCGACGAGACTCGGCGCATCCCGCATCCCGCATCCCGCATCCCTGCCCCCCGTGGAGGTTCGTCCCGACATGTTCCAGCCCATCATCAACAACGCGCTGCACGCCGCCGACCTCTTCTTCCGCCAGGTCCACGAAGCCCTGAACCCGAACACGGGGAACGTGCCTGGACGCGACGGCGGTTTCGACCAGGCCGTGGGCGGCACCGGGATGGACCAGGCATTCGACGGAAAGATGGCGGGCGTGGCCGAGGCCGTCTACCTGCGCCAGGACGCGGAGGGCTGGCAGCGGATGGGCGACGGCGAACTCGCCGCAGCCGGGATCGATCCGAACCTCCAGTACAGCAGCGGCATGGAGGCGGGCATCTACACCGACGGTATGGGCAACTACGTGGTGGCCTATGCCGGCAACGACACCGGCGGCGTGGAGGACGTGGGCACGGTGATCGCGCAGTCGGCGGGCTTCCAGACCCGCCAGTACGACACCGCGGTCACGCTCGCGCACCAGGCGGAGAACGCCTTCGGCGGCGACAACGTCGTCTATACCGGGCACTCGCTGGGCGGCGGCCTCGCGTCCATGGCAGCGGCGGCGACCGGCAGCACCGCGGTCACGTTCAACGCGCAGGGCATCCACGACAACACGCTGCGCCAGCATGGCCTTGATGCCGGGGCCATCCGCCATGGCGCCGAAAACGGCCAGATGCGCCACTACAGCATCGACGGCGACTGGGCGACCGGCGTGCAGCGCCAGGTCCCGGTCCTCGACATGCTGCCCAACCCGCTGGGCACCCACTTCCAGTTCAACGATCCGGCAGGCCTGCAGAACATCGGCAGCAACCACCTCATCGGGCCGGTGAAGGCGGCGATCGAGCAGGGTGCGTCGTATCGGATCGAAACCACCGACCCGCTGGAGCGTGCATTGCAGGACGTCTATTCGGCGCTGACCTCGGTCATCGCGAATGCGTGGCGGATCGTCGCGCCGCCCATCATCTGAAGCTCTTCATGACCGCACCGCCGCGTTGCAAGGGATATCCGCACTGACGCCGGAAGCACTGCTTCAGCCAGCCGCCGGTCGCTTACGTTCCTGAAAGCTTCGCCAGCGCAGTCCGATAGTGCGCAAGCACGGCATCGCGGTCGGCGTGGCGGCCGTCGGCCACCACCTGCCGGCCGGCCACGTGCATTTCCCTGACGCAAGGCCGGTTTCCGCTGAAGAGCCAGCGATCGGCGACGTCACCGGCGGTCGCAGCGGCAAGCAGCGGCGCCTCCGCGTCAAGCACCAGCATGTCACCGGTGGCAACGAAGCCGGTCGCGTTCGTCGCGCTCGCGTACGCGCCGCGCAGCAGGGCCTCGCCGACGCTGGGCGATGCACCGCCCACGGCGATGTTGCGGCGCCGCTTCACCAGCCGCTGGCCGTACTCCAGCCAGCGCAGCTCCTCCACCGGCGATACCGAGATATGCGAATCCGAGCCGATGCCCCAGGCGCCGCCGGCGTCGAGATAATCGCGAAGGCGGAACAGGCCGTCGCCGAGATTGGCCTCGGTGGTCGGGCAGATGGCGACGGTGGCGCCGCTCTTCGCGATGCCCGCCCCTTCCCAGTCGTTGAGGTGGGTCGCATGCACCAGCGTCCAGCGCGCATCGACGTCGGCGTTCTGCAGCAGCCACTCCACCGGACGCAGGTCACGGATGGCCACGCAGTCCTGCACCTCGCCCACCTGTTCGGCGATGTGGATATGGATGCGGGCATCGGCGGGCAGCGCCGCCAGCACCGCGCGCATCGCATCCGGCGGCACCGCGCGCAGGCTGTGCAGGGCGCAGCCGACGCGCAGCAAGTCGTCGCTTTGCGCATGCAGCGTCTCGAACAGGCGCAGGTAGCCGTCGACGTCGTGGCCGAAGCGCTTCTGGCGCGCGCCCAGCGCGCGGCCGTCGAAGCCGCCGGTCATGTAGAGCACCGGCAGCAAAGTCAGGCGGATGCCGGTGTCGCGCGCGGCGGCCACCAGCGCCTGCGACATCGCCGCCGGATCGGCGTAGGGCCGGCCGTCGGGCGCGTGGTGCAGATAGTGGAATTCGCAGACGCTACCGTAGCCGGCTTCCAGCATCTCGACGTAGAGCTGGCAGGCAACCGCGTACAGCGAATCGGGATCGAAGCGCGCGGCCATGCGGTACATGGTCTCGCGCCAGGTCCAGAACGAATCCTCGGGATGCGTCTGCCGTTCGGCCAGCCCGGCCATGGCGCGCTGGAAGGCGTGCGAATGCAGGTTGGCGATCACCGGCAGCTGCCAGCCGGCCGCGACCGCCCGTGCAGCCGGCGCATCCCGGGTAGCAGGTACATCGCCGGCGTCGGGCACAACGGGCGCTCCGGGTACTGGGATTGCGGACATGGCGGCACGTTCCGGCGGTGGGGTGCGATAGGCTACCGCGTCAATGCCAGCCGAGGTTCCGACATGACGTTCACTGCAGCCACCAGCCTCGTCCGGACGCCTGCCGATGGCCGCTGAGCGCTGGGACGGCCTGCTGGTCAACGCGCGCCTGGCCACGCTGGACGGGAATGGTCCCGACGCTTACGGCATGGTGGAAAACGGCGCTCTGGGCTGGCGCGACGGCCGGATCGTGTTTGCCGAAGCAGCCGATGCATTGCAGGGCCGCCCGGACGAGCTTGCCGACGTCGTGATCGACGGCGGCGGCGACCTCGTGACTCCCGGCCTGATCGATTGCCACACCCACATCGTGTTCGCCGGCGATCGCGCCGCCGAGTTCGAGCAGCGCCTGATGGGCGCCAGCTATGAAGACATCGCGCGCGCCGGCGGCGGTATCGTCTCCAGCGTGCGCGCCACCCGCGCCGCCGACGCGCAGGCGCTGCTGGCGCAGACACTGCCGCGCGCACGCGCGCTGGTCGCCGATGGCGTGACCACGCTGGAAGTGAAATCCGGCTACGGCCTGGACTTCGCCAACGAGCGCAAGATGCTGTGCGCCGCGCGCGAACTCGGCGACGCGCTCGGCATTGGCGTGCGCACCAGCTTCCTTGGCGCCCACGCGCTGCCGCCCGAGTACGCGGGCGATCCCGACGGCTACATCGACGCCGTCTGCGGCTGGCTGCCGCGGCTGCATGCCGAAGGCCTGGTGGATGCGGTGGACGCCTTCTGCGAACGCATCGGCTTCAGCAACGCGCAGACCCGGCGCGTGTTCGAGGCGGCGCGGGCGCTCGGCCTGCCGGTGAAGCTGCACGCCGACCAGCTCAGCGACGGCGAAGGCGCAGCACTGGTGGCGGAATTCGGTGGCCTGTCCGCCGACCACGTCGAACACAGCTCCGAGGCCGGCGTACGCGCGATGGCGGCCGCCGGCACCGTGGCGGTGCTGTTGCCGGGCGCCTTCCACGTGCTGCGCGAAACGACCCTGCCGCCGATCGACGCCTTCCGCGCCCACGGCGTGCGGATGGCGGTGGCCACGGACTGCAATCCCGGAACGTCGCCCCTGCTGTCGCTGCGCCAGGCCATGCAGCTGGCCTGCACCCATTTCCGCCTGACGCCCGCCGAAGCACTGCGCGGCGCGACAGTGCACGCCGCGCGCGCGCTCGGACTCGACGACCGCGGCATGCTGCGCGCCGACATGCGGGCCGACTTCGTGCGCTGGCGCGTGCGCGAGCCGGCGGCGCTGTGCTATTGGCTGGGCGGGGATCTGGCCGTGTCCGTCCATTCCGGCGGCCGCAGCGTGGCCTGATCGCGAAACCATGAAATACCGCCCACGGAAGCCGCACGCCTTTGTGGGAGCGGCTACAGCCGCGAAAGATCCTTCCGCCCGACAAGGAGCCTCCCGATGCCCCAAAGCCCACGCCGCCATGCACTCGCCTTCGCCCTGGCCCTGGCCCTCCCGCTCACCGCGCTGGCCCAGGCCACCGATGCCGCGCGCGCCCTGGCCGCCGACGCCGTCATCGTCGACACGCACATCGACGCGCCCGGCGTGCTGGTTTCCAGCTGGGCCGACCTCGGCCAGGCCGCGCCCGACCGCGAGTTCGACTACCCGCGCGCGCGCGAAGGCGGCCTGGACGTCGCCTTCATGTCGATCTACACCTCCGCGCGCCAGGACGAGTCCGGCAGCGCCTGGCAGGCGGCCAACATCCAGATCGACGCGGTGGAGGCCCTGGTCGCGCGCCACCCGGACCGCTTCGCCCTGTTGACCTCCCCGGGCGATGTCGAGCGCCTGCGCGCCGGTGGCCGCGTGCTGTTGCCGCTGGGACTCGAGAACGGTGCGCCGCTGGGCGAAGACCTCGCGCAGCTCGCCTTCTTCCGCGACCGCGGGGTGAGCTACATCACCCTGGCGCACAGTGGAAACAACCGCATCTCCGATTCCTCCTACACGGTGGAGAAGCGCTGGAACGGCCTGAGCCCCTTTGGACATGAAGTGGTGCGGGAAATGAACCGGCTCGGGATCATGGTCGATGTCTCGCACCTGTCCGACGACGCCGTGCGCCAGGCGATCGAGCTCAGCAGCGTGCCGGTGATCGCCAGCCATTCCGCGCTGCGCCACTTCACCCCGGACTTCGAGCGCAACCTCAGCGACGAGCTGGCCAAGGCCATCGCGGCGAAGGGCGGCGTCGTGCAGATTCCGTTCGGCACCGCGTTCGTCAATCCGACTGCCGCGGCCAATACCCGCGACTGGTTCCGTGAATCGCTCGCATTCGACCGGCGCAGCGCCGCGGCCGTGGCCGCCGGCGAACCGGCGCTTGACCGCAAGGCCTTCGAAGCGCAGTGGGAGCTGGACCATCCAAAGGTGGAGGCCCCGATCAGCGACGTGCTCGACCAGATCGACTACGCGGTCAAGCTGATCGGCGTCGACCACGTCGGCATTGGCTCCGACTTCGACGGCGTCGACGGCGAGCTGCCCGAAGGCCTGCGCACCGTGGCCGACTTCCCCAACTTCATCGCCGGGCTGCAGGCACGGGGGCATTCGGACGAGGACATCCGCAAGATCCTGGGCGGCAACCTGCTGCGTGTGTGGGCGGAGATCGAGGCGGGAGCGGCGGCGCGCTGATCGCCGCCCGGCAAGGCCCCTGAAACGACGAAGCCCCGCGTCTCGCGGGGCTTCGTGCATCAACGCCGGCGCAGGACCTCAGTCCTTGGCCACCGTCTTCTTGGCCACGACCTTCTTCGCCGGGGCCTTGGCCACGCTCTTGGCAGCGGCCTTCTTCGCGACCGGCGCCGCGGTCGAGCCGGTCGCCTTCGAGGTGGCCTGGCTGCGGGCGTTGCCGTAGCTGGAGTTGTAGCGCTTGCCCTTGGCCGTCTTGCGGTCGCCCTTGCCCATCTGATGCTCCTGGTAGTCCGTTTGTCAGGCGCGCCCTTGCACGCCACAGGGCGCGCATCCTAGCACGGGCGCGGGTTTCACGGCGTCGCGCGGGCGGCGGCGGCGTGGGTCAGGCGCAGGTTCAGCAGGTGCGCGCCGGCGATCATCAGGCCGCCCAGGGTCATCACCGCCGCATGCACCATGCCATGGTCATGCAGCGGGCTGAACGCCCCCAGCCAGACCAGCGCCAGGCCCGGCACCAGCAGCGCCCATGCCCGGAACGCGCGGTGACGCCGGAAGCCGATGGCCAGCGTGGTGGCGCCCAGCAGCGTGGCGAATACCGTGACCGCCTGGTCGATGTCCACCCAGCCGCCCACCGACAGCCCGAACGTGGGCAGCACGGCCAGCGCCAGCGGCAGCAGTGCGCAGTGCAGCGCGCACAGGAAGGACGCCGCGAAGCCGACCCGGTCCGCTCGATTGAGGTTGCATGAAGTGGCCATGACTTTCGTGGGGCTGGCGTCGGAATTGAAACAGTATAACATTTCATTCGAATTCACCACACCGGCCCCAATGACCACGAATACACGCAACTCCCGCGCCATTGCTCACTGCCCCGGCGT
The DNA here is from genome assembly GCF_039548475.1 of Luteimonas yanweni. Classification (NCBI taxonomy): domain Bacteria; kingdom Pseudomonadati; phylum Pseudomonadota; class Gammaproteobacteria; order Lysobacterales; family Lysobacteraceae; genus Luteimonas; species Luteimonas yanweni. Next base: position 35,181 of record NZ_JBCLVC010000012.1, read on the forward strand.
ACTCGCCACCGCGATCCTGCTGGTCATGGCCCTGCCCGCAACGGCGCAGGACGCGCCCCGGGAAGAGGCCGGCCACGAGCACGGCGTGACCGAACTCGACACGATCAGGGTCCGCGCCAACCCCATCGCCCGCACCGCCGAAGACCTTGCCCGGCCCGTGGCCGTCCTTGCCGGCGAGCGCCTTGACGATGCAAAGGCCAACTCCATCGGCGAAACCGTCGCGCGCCTGCCCGGCGTCCAGTCGTCCTTCTTCGGCGCCGGCGTCGGCCGCCCGATCATCCGCGGCATGGAAGGCGCGCGCGTGCAGGTGCTCAGTGACGGGCTTGCCGCCGGCGACGTGTCGACGGTCAGCGTCGATCACGCGGTGAGCATCGAGCCCTTCCTGGCCAACCAGATCGAAGTGCTGAAGGGCCCGGCCAGCCTGCTGTACGGCAACGGCGCCATCGGCGGCGCGGTCAACGTGGTCGATGGCCGCATTCCGGAAACCGCCACGTCACGGCCGCTCGAGGGTCGTGCCGAGCTGCGCGCCGGCAGCGTCAACGACGAGCGCACCGGCATGCTTCGCCTGGATGGCACTTCGGCCTCGGGGCGGCTGGTGTTCCATGTCGACGCGCTGCACCGGGAGACGGGTGACGTCGACATTCCCGGCCATGCGGAAAGCGCCGCCCTGCGTGCTGAGCACGAACACGACGACCTCGGCGACGACGACGCGCGCGGCACGCTGCCCAACAGCTTCGTGCGCACGGACAGCGGCGCCCTGGGCCTGTCCTGGGTCGGCGACCGCGGTTTCATCGGTGTCGGCCAGAGCCTGTTCAACACACGCTACGGCGTGCCCGGCCATGTCCATGCCGAAGAGGACGACGGCCACGGGCACGGCGGGGATCATGACCACGACCACGACGCCGAAGGCCATGGCGGCGTCCACATCGTGATGGACCAGCGCCGCACCGAACTACGCGGCGGGCTCGACGACGTCGGCCCCTTCCAGAGCCTGCGCGCGAGGATCGCGCACACCGACTACACCCACACCGAATACGAGGGCGACGAGGTCGGCACCGTGTTCGACAACGAAACCATCGAGGGCCGGCTTGAGCTCGCGCACCGGCCCCTCGGCGGCTGGGAAGGCGCCTTCGGCCTGCAGTGGTCGCAGCGCGACTTCGCCGCGGCGGGCGCCGAAGCCTTCGTGCCCGACTCCGAATCGCGCGACGCCGGCATGTTCTGGATCGGCGAACGGGACTTCGGTCCTGCCAGCCTCGAACTCGGCCTGCGCCACGACCGCAACGGCATCGACATCGCGGCCGACGCCGGGCATTCGCGGGACTTCAGCACGACCAGCCTGTCGCTGGCGTCGCGCTGGGACCTGACGCCGGACGTGCACGCGTCCTTCGGCCTGGACCGTGCGCAGCGCTCGCCCACCGCCGAGGAGCTGTATTCCAGCGGCATGCACGTGGCGACGCAGAGCCACGAATTCGGCGATTCGGCCCTGGACGTCGAGACCGCCAACCGCGCCGAGGTCGGCCTGCACTGGCACCGCGGCCCGCTGCGCGTGGGCGCGGCGCTCTACCACGTGCGCTACGACGACTTCATCTACCTGGCCGATACCGGGATCGTCGACGGCGGCCTGCCGGTGCGGGCCTGGACCCAGGCTGACGCGCGCTTCAGCGGCGGTGAACTGGACGCGGAATGGACCTTCATCGACAACGACAGCGGCGCGTGGACCCTGAGCGCCTTCGCCGACGTGGTGCGCGGGCGGCTTGCCGGCCAGGGGACGCGCACGATCGAAGTGTCGGTGCCCCACGGAGACCACGCGCACGACTACGTGGCCGAGCTGGCGCTCAAAGGCGACCTGCCCCGGATCGCGCCCGCGCGCATCGGCGCCGACCTGCGCTGGACCGGCAACCAGTGGCGCGCGGGCATCGGCGCGGTTCGCTATGCGCGGCAGGACGACGTGGCCGCGTTCGAGGACGCCACGCAGGGCCACACGCTGGTGCACGCGAACCTGGCCTGGCACATGGACACCGCCAGCGGCAACGCGGTCGAACTGTTCGTCAACGGCACCAACCTGCTCGACAGGGAGGCCCGGGTGCACACCTCGTTCCTCAAGGACCTGGCGCCGATGGCCGGCCGGGGCGCGAGCGCCGGCGTGCGCGTGCTGTTCTAGCGGTCAGGCGCCCGCTTGCGGCGTCGTGCTCGATCGCGCGGCGTCGCCTGGCGGCCTAGTCCTTCCCTGCGCAGTCGGCGCAGGTGCCATGCACTTCGAGCGTCTGCGCACGCGGGCGGAAACCGAGCCCACGCGCGCGATCGTCGAGCGCGGCGACGATCTTGCTGTCCTCGAGCTCGACCGCCGAATGGCAGCTGTCGCAGATCAGGAACGGCACCGAATGCTGCGCGGTGCTCGGGTGGTGGCAGGCGACGAAGGCGTTGACCGACTGCAGTTTGTGGATGAAGCCGTTGGCGAGCAGGAAGTCCAGCGCGCGGTAGACCGTAGGTGGCCCGGCGGCCCCGGGACCCTTGCCTTCGCGCACGCGGTCGAGCAGGTCGTAGGCTTTGATCGGCTGTTCGGTCTCCGCGATCAGGCCCAGCACGTGCGCGCGGATCGGCGTCAGCCGCAGGCCGCGCTCGCGGCAGGCGCGCTCGACCGCGGCCACGAAGGCCGGGGCGTCGTGGACGTGGTGCTTGGGATCGGTGCAGGCATGCGCTGGCATGCAGCGATGATGGTGCCGAACAGGCAGGGACTCAAGCCGCCCTGCCCGCTGCCATCACCGACTGCCATGCGCATATGTGGGAGCCGCTATAGCGGCGATCGCTCCGCGGTGGAGCGGCGCAAGAGCATCGCGGCCATGGCCGCTCCCACAAGGGCTCCCACAGGGCTTACCCGGGAATGAGTTCGACCGCGGCATCGATGCGTTCGAGGGCCTGGTCGCGGCCGGCGAGGTAGACGGTGTGTGCGATGTCCGGGCTGACCTGGGTGCCGGTGATCGCCACGCGCAGCGGCTGCGCAACCTTGCCCATGCCCAGGCCAAGCGTTTCCGCGGTGGCCTGCAGGGCTCCGGCGATCGCTTCGACGTTCCATTCCGCGAGCGCGGCCATGCGGTGGCGCGCCTCGGCCAGCGGCGCCTTCGCCTCGGACTTCAGGTGCTTGGCCACGGCCTTGTCGTCGTAATCCGTGAGCGGCTGGTACCAGACCGCGGCGCGTTCAGCCATGTCCTTCAGCGTCTGCACGCGGTCGCGCAGGGCCAGTACGACGTCGGCCGGGGCGGGGCCGGCGGCGAGGTCGTAACCGGCCTCGCGCAGGTGCCATTCGAGGTGCCTCGCGACGTCCGCAGGCGCGTCGTCCTTCAGGTACTGCTGGTTCAGCCAGCCCAGCTTCGCCATGTCCAGGCGCGCGGCCTTTGCGTTGACGTCCTTGAGGTCGAACAGCGACCTCATCTCCTCGATCGAGAAGATCTCCTGGTCGCCGTGCGACCAGCCCAGGCGCACCAGGTAGTTGAGCAGCGCGTGCGGCAGGTAGCCGGCATCGCGGTACTGCATGACGTCCGCCGCGCCGGTGCGCTTGGACAGCTTGGCGCCCTGCTCGTCGAGGATCATCGGCAGGTGCGAGAACGACGGCACATCAGCGCCCAGCGCGCGATAGATGTTGATCTGCCGCGGGGTGTTGTTGACGTGGTCGTCGCCGCGGACGACGTCGGTGATGCCCATGTCCAGGTCGTCGACCACGACGGCGAAGTTGTAGGTCGGGTAGCCGTCGGGACGGAAGATGACGAGGTCGTCGAGCTCGGCGTTGCTGATCTCGATGCGGCCCTTGACCTTGTCCTCCCAGGCCACCACGCCGTCGAGCGGATTCTTCAGGCGGATCACACGGTCGGGATCGTCGCGGTACGGCGCACCCTGGTCGCGGTAGGCGCCGTTGTAGCGCGGCTTGTCGCCCTTGGCCATCGCCGCCTCGCGCATGGCGTCGAGCTCGTCCTTCGACTCGTAGGCGTAGTAGGCCTGGCCCGCCGCGACGAGCTGTTCGGCCACTTCGCGATAGCGCTCCACGCGCGAGGTCTGGTAGATCGGGCCTTCGTCATAGTCCAGGCCGAGCCATGCCATCGCTTCGAGGATGGCGTCGATTGCCGCCTGGGTGCTGCGCTCGCGATCGGTGTCCTCGATGCGCAGGATGAAGCTGCCGCCGCGGCGGCGCGCCTCCAGCCAGCAGTACAGCGCGGTGCGGGCGCCGCCGATGTGCAGGTAGCCGGTGGGGCTGGGGGCGAAGCGGGTGCGGACGGTCATGGCGGGTCGATGCGGGCAGGGCCGTGCATTTTAGCCCGGCGGCCGGACCGGGCGGGCCGCAGACGCACGGCGGGCAGATCGCCGCCGCGACCGGCCTCTCCTCCGCTGCCGTGCGGCGCGAATGGCGCATGGGCGGCGCCTGGCTGCGCCGCGAACTTGGAGCGGACTGAAGCCGCGGCGCACTACAATCGCTCCATGGCCACCCTTTTTGTTTCCGACCTGCACCTCCACCCCGCGCGCCCGGACATCACCCGCCTGTTCGGCGAGTTCCTCGACGGCGAGGCGCGCAGGGCCGACGCGCTCTACATCCTCGGTGACCTGTTCGAATCCTGGGTCGGGGACGATGATCCGTCGCAGGTCGGCGCGCTCGTAGCGGACCGGCTCGCAGCGCTCGCTGCATCGGGCGTGCCGGTGCATTTCATGCACGGCAACCGCGACTTCCTGCTGGGTGCCGATTACGCACGGCGGGCGGGAATGGTGCTGCTGGAGGATCCGACCGTCGTCGACCTGCACGGACGGCACGCGCTGCTGATGCACGGCGACACGCTGTGCACCGACGACGTGGCCTACCAGCAGTTCAGGATGCAGACGCGCGACCCGGCGTGGCAAGCGCAGTTCCTCGCGCAACCGCTGGAGGCCAGGCTCGCATTCGCCCACCAGGCGCGCGCCGCCAGCCAGGCGCGCCAGGGCGAGCTGCGTGACGCCGGCACCATGGAAACCATCACCGACGTCGCACCCGACGCCGTCGATGCCGCGTTCCGTACGCATGGCGTGGACCTGCTGATCCACGGGCACACCCACCGTCCTGCAGTGCACACGCACACGGTGGCTGGCCGCGCCCAAACCCGCGTGGTGCTGGGCGACTGGTACGAGCAGGGTTCGGTGCTGCGCGTGGACGCTGCAGGCCTGGCGCTGCAGGCGCTGGCAACGTCCCGGCTCGCACCCTAGCGTGGCTGCGGCGTGGTTCCAGGGGCGGCTGCAGGGACGAGGTCAGGAACGGTTGCACGAAACGGCCTGGGAGCGGCTGTAGCCGCAAGCCGCCAGAGGAGTTGCCAGGACGCCGACCACGGCTATAGCCGCTCCCACGATTCCGTCCGGGCGCGGCAGCGGGGCGCCCTGCGTCAGTTTGCGAGCTGCTGCAGCGCCGCCAGCTCGTCCTCGCTGAAACCCGCCGCGCTGCGCGCATCCACATTGAACGGACCGTGCAGCACGGCGCGCGCGTACTCCGCCAACAGTTCGCGAAACCGCGGCTCCGGCTCGACGCCCGCACGTTCGCAGCACCAGCGGAACCATCGGCTGCCAGCGGCCACGTGGGCGACTTCCTCGCGCAGGATCACCTCGAGGATTTCGACGGTGGCCTCGTCGCCCAGCGCGCGCAGCTTCACGATCATCCCCGGCGTCACGTCCAGGCCGCGCGCCTCGAGCACGCGCGGCACCAGCGCCATGCGCGCCAGCACATCGTGCGCTGTCTTCTCCGCCATCTCCCACAGCCCGTTGTGGGCGTCGAAGTCGCCATAGTCGAAACCCATCGCCTGCAGCCGCGTACGCAGCATGGTGAAGTGCCGGGCCTCGTCGTCGGCCACCATCACCCAGTCGGCGTAGTACTGCGCCGGCATGCCGCGGAACCGGTAGACCGCGTCCCAGCCGAGGTCGATGGCGTTGAACTCGATGTGGGCGATGGCGTGGATGAAGGCGGCGCGGCCTTCGTCGCTGCCGAAGCCGCGTCGCGGCAGTTCGCGTGGATGCACCAGGCGCGGCCGCGGCGGCCGGCCGGGCATGCGGATCGGCTCCGGCCCGGACGCGCAGGCATCGCTCCCATCTCCGCTACCGGATCCGCTGCCGGTGTCGATGACAATCTCGCCGCGCCGGAACGCCGCGGCCGCGGCGTGCGTGGCCGCGACCTTGTCCTCGGGTGACGCCGCGGCAAGGCAGTCGTCCGCGGCGTCGAACAGCGACATCGCCACGCTCAGGCGCCGACGCGGCGCTTCTTCTTCGCCTCGTCCGACCTGGCCATGCGCAGCGTCTCCAGGTAGCCCGGCTCGATCCCGGTCACGTACTCGCCGCTGAAGCAGGAGCTGTCGAACTTCCTGCCGGGGAACTTGTGCCCGGCCACAGCGGCTTCGAGGTCGGCCAGGTCCTGGTAGATCAGCCAGTCACAGCCCAATACCGCTTCGATCTCCTTCTCGCTGCGGCCGTTGGCCACCAGCTCGTCCACCGAGGGCATGTCGATGCCGTAGACGTTGGGATGCCGCACCGGCGGCGCCGCCGACGCCAGGTAGACCTTGCGCGCACCGGCGTCGCGCGCCATCTGCACGATCTGTTTGGAGGTGGTGCCGCGCACGATCGAATCGTCGACCAGCAGCACCACCCGGTTGCGGAATTCGAGCGGAATCGGGTTGAGCTTGCGCTTCACCGACTTCACCCGTTCGCCCTGCCCCGGCATGATGAAGGTGCGGCCGACATAGCGGTTCTTGACGAAGCCCTCGCGGTATTTCACGCCCAGCGCATTGGCGATCTCCATCGCCGAATCGCGCGAGGTGTCCGGGATCGGGATCACCACGTCGATGTCGTGGTCGGGCCGCTCGCGCAGGATCTTCTCGCCCAGCGTCACGCCCATGCGCATCCGCGCCTTGTGCACCGAGATGTTCTCGATCATCGAGTCCGGGCGCGCGAAGTAGACGTACTCGAAGATGCAAGGCGCGTGCTCGCCCGCTTCCACGCACTGGCGCGCGTGCAGCTCGCCGTTCGCGGTGATGACGATGCCTTCGCCCGGCTCGACGTCGCGCACGCGCTCGAAGCCGAGGATGTCCAGCGCCACAGACTCCGATGCCACCGCGTACTCGGTGCCGGCCCCGGTCTCGCGCCTGCCAAGTACCAGCGGGCGGATGCCGTTTGGGTCGCGGAATGCGACCAGCCCCAGGCCCAGCACCAGGGCGACGCCGGCATAGCCGCCGCGCGCACGCCGGTGCAGGCCTTCGACCGCCTTCAGCGCCGCTTCGGGCGTGAGCGCGCGCTCGCGGTCGAGCTCGTGCGCGAACACATTGAGCAGCACCTCGGAGTCGGACTCGGTATTGACGTTGCGGCGGTCGGTCTCGAACACCTCGCGGCGCAGCGCATCGGTGTTGATCAGGTTGCCGTTGTGGGCGAGCGCGATGCCATAGGGCGAATTGACGTAGAACGGCTGCGCTTCGTCATGGCCCTCGCTGCCGGCGGTGGGATAGCGGCAGTGGCCGATGCCGACGCGGCCCTGGAGCAGCGCCATCGACGCATCGTCGAACACATCGCGCACCAGGCCGTTGCCCTTGTGCACGCGCAGCCGCGTGCCGTAGCCCGTGGCGATGCCGGCGGCGTCCTGCCCGCGGTGCTGCAACACCGTCAGGCCGTCGTACAGCGCGGGTGCGACTTCAGTGGTTCCGACGATGCCGACAATGCCGCACATGGGGATGGGTCCTGCGTGTGTCTGGAGTGGAAAGGCGGGTTTGGGCAAGACGGCGCTGGCCGCGCAGCTTCGCGAGCGCGGCTATGGATGCGAGCGCACGAGACCGTCGATGTTGAAGCTCGATTTCACGCGTGCCTTGAGCTGGTCGGCTTCGCCGCGCGTGACCACCGGACCGGCCTTGACCCGGGTCAGCGTGCCCTTGTCGGTCTGCACGGTGTCGGTGAAGGCACCGATGCCCGCGGCGCGCAGCCGGTCGCGCAGCGCGTTGGCCTCGCTGGCGTTGTTATAGGCGCCAAGCTGCACGGCGAAACCGGTGCCGGCCGCAGCCGTTGAGGCGGGTGTGCGAGCCGCAGCCGGGGGTGCGGCCGCTGGAGCCGCCGGCCTCGATGCCGCCGCGCTGCTGCCGGACGCGGCCGTGTCCAGCGCGACCACCGCGGCAGTGGCGCGCGAGTCGATGCTGCCGGCGCGCACGCGCGCGGATTCCGCATCGGCGCGCGAAGCGTAGGGACCGATGCGCACCCGCCAGGCGTCGCGATCTCGCACGCGGGTTTCTTCCACGTAGGCCGGGAGGTTGGACTGGCGCAGGCGGTTGACGACGGTGCCTGCATCGGCGCGCGAGCCGTAGGCGCCGAAGTTCACCGCGTAGTCGCCGCCGGCGGTGGCCGCAGGCAGGCGCGCGGGAGCCGCCGCAGGTTCGGGCTTCGGAGGTTCGGGCCTCGCCGGCGCAGGAGCTTCGGGTTCGGGCTCGGCCGCCGCGACCGGGCGCTGTGGCGCGAGAGGCTCGGGGTCCGCGACGGGGCGCTCCTGCACCGGCAGCGGGGCCTCCACATCGGCCGCGTCGCCGTCCGCCAGCGGGACCACGTCCACGTCGGATGCGAGGTCGGCCGCGTCCTCCAGGCGCGCGTCGCCTTGCGGCGCTGCGGTGGCGGTGTCCACGGTTGCCAGGCTGCCGTCACCGGCCAGCAGGCCGGCACTGGTCGTGGCGCTGGGCACCACCAGCGGCAGGTCCCGGGTGACGTAGTCGCCCGAGGGCGCGTCCGGGACGTGCAGCGAAAGATCGGACACGCCGCTGTCGGGGGCGGGACCCTGCACCAGCATCGGCAGGAAGATCACGGCCAGCGCAATCAGTACCGCGGCGCCGATCAGGCGCTGTTTCAGTCCGGAGTCCATGGGGGCTCGAGGCAACGGGGGCCGCTGAATTATACGGCCCCGTCCGGCTCCGCTTCTGAATCCCCGGCAGCGAGCCACGCGAGCGCCGCGCCGGCGACGTGGAACGAGCCGAAGGCGATCACGCGCCCATCCGGCCGGGCGTCCTCCAGGGCCGCCGCCAGGCCCGTGGGCACGTCGGCGTGGCGCCGGCCGCTCGCCGCCGTGGTTCCGGCCAGGGCGTCTGCCAGGGCATCGGCATCACGGCCGCGGCCGCCGGCCCCGGCGAGGCCCGCAAGGTGCCAGGCGTCCACGCAGGGCGCGATCGCCGCGACCACGCCGGCGGCGTCCTTGTCGGCCAGCGCGCCGTACACGGCCACCGTGCGCATGGCCGGCGCCCCGCGCAGCCATTCGGCCAGCGCGCGCGCCGCCTGCGGGTTGTGGCCGACATCCACCAGCACCTCCACGCCCCCACGCGCGAAGCGCTGCAGGCGCCCCGGAACGTGTGCGGTTGCCACGCCGCCCGCCCAGGCGCCGTCGTCGATCTCGACGTCCAGCGCGCGCAGCGCGGCGATCGCGGCGGCGGCGTTGCGCAGCTGCGCCGGCGCAGCCATGCGCGGCCGCGGCAGCGCCAGTTCAAACCCGGGCTCGCGCCACCACCAGCCGTCGCCGGCGTCGTCCGGCCCGAAGCGGTAATCGCTGCCGGCGCGGATCGCGGAGGCACCGATGGCATAGGCGTGGCCCAGCACGCTCGACGGCGGGTCGTCCTCGCCGAGCACCAGCGGCGTCCACGGCCGCGCGATGCCCACCTTTTCGGTGCCGATGGCCTCGCGGTCGGCGCCAAGCCAGTCCTGGTGGTCGAGGTCGACGGTGGTGACCACCGCGACGTCGGGGTCGACCAGGTTCACCGCGTCCAGGCGCCCGCCCAGCCCGACCTCGAGCACCGCGAGGTCGAGCCCTGCGCGTTCGAACAGCCACAGCGCGGCAAGCGTGCCGTACTCGAAATACGTCAGCGTGGTCGCGCCGCGCGCGGCCTCGACCGCTTCGAACGCCGCCACCAGGCCGGCATCGTCCACGTCCTCGCCATCGATGCGCACGCGCTCGTTGTAGGCCAGCAGGTGCGGCGAGGTGTAGGCGCCCACGCGCAGCCCGGCGGCCGCGGCGATGGCCTCGATGAAGGCCACCGTCGAGCCCTTTCCGTTGCTGCCGGCGACGGTTGCCACGAGGCGCGCCGGCCGGCCGAGTCCCATGCGCGCGGCCACGTCGCGCACGCGATCAAGGCCGAGGTCGACCTCGCGCGGATGCCGGCCCTCGATGTCACGGAGCCAGTCCTGCAGGCTGCGCGCTGCGGCCATGGTTCAGAGCGCCCGGTGCACCGCTTCGCCGAACAGCAGGGTGTGGTGCGCGCAGTCGTTCATGCGCACCACGTCCAGGTGCCCGACATCGGGTCCTTCCAGAAGGTTGAGCGTGGCCGGCGCCTGGCGGAAGGTCCACAGCCGGAACAGCGGCAGGCCCAGCACCCGGCACAGCAGCACGCGGTTGACCGCGTCGTGTGACACCACCAGCAGGGTGTCTTCCGGACCCAGGCCTTCACAGGCCTTCGCGAACGCCGGCCAGGCACGCTCAAGCACCTGCTTCAGTGACTCGCCACCCGGCATCTGCACCTTGTCCGGCGTATCGCGCCAGGCAGCCAGGCGCTCCGGGTCGACTTCACGGATCTCGCTGGCAAGCTTGCCCTCCCAGCTGCCGTGGGCGATCTCCATCAGCCCCTGGTCGACCTCGAGCATGTCCGCGCGCGCCTCGCCCAGCGCCAGCCGCGCCGTGTCGTACGCACGCGACAGCGGCGAGGCCACGGCGCGGTCGATGCGCACGTCGTGCAGGCGCTCGCCCAGGCGCAGCGCCTGCTTTGCGCCGGTATCGGAGAGCGGGATGTCCTCCTGCCCCTGGTAGCGGCCGGCGCGGTTCCACTCGGTCTCGCCATGGCGCGCGAGCAGGATCCTCAACGCTTCGGCTCCAGCCCCAGCTCGGCCAGCACGCGCGGCGCCGGGTAGACCTCCTGCATGATCCAGCGCATGTAGCGCTGGTCGACCGAGATCATGCGCGTCATCACCGGGTCGAACACCCAGTTCGACGCCACCGACTCCCAGTTGCCGTCGAAGGCGAGGCCGACCAGCTTGCCCTGCGCGTCGAGCACCGGCGAGCCGGAGTTGCCGCCGGTGATGTCGAGGTCGGCGAGGAAGTTCACCGGCACCGACTTCAGGCGGCGATCCTGCAGGCCGCCGTACCGCTTCGCGGCCACGGCATCGAGCAGCGCCTTCGGCGCATCGAACGGATCGACGCCGGTGTCCTTGGCCGGGATCTCCTCGAGCACGGTGAACGGCTTCTGCGGCGTGCCGTCGAGCTTGGTGTAGGGCTTGACGTTGCCGAAGGTGATGCGCAGCGAAGAGTTGGCGTCCGGATAGACGAACTCGCCCTTGCTGGCCTTGTAGTCGGCCACCGCCTGCAGGTAGACCGGGCGCGCCAGCAGCGCGTCGCCGGCGCGCGCCTTGCGCTCGGCTTCCTGCGCCAGCAGCGTGGGCATGACCGCCACTGCGTAGCGGATCGCGGGATCCTTGCTGGATTCGTACGCCGTGCGGTCGGCCTTCAGCCACTTCAGGCGGGTCGCGGTGCTGTCGGCAAGCTCGCTGCGCCCCAGGCGATCGAGCGCGGCGTCGATGGCCTTGTCGTTGCTTCCGCCCAGCCAGGCGTCAACGGCCTCGAGGCGCTGCGCGTCCGGCAGCTTGACGTACTGGTCCAGCCAGTAACGCTGCAGGCCGCGGTCCATCTCCGGCACGTAGCGACGCTCCATCTGGCGCACGGCGCCCTCGATCGTGGGCAGGTCGCGCTCCTGGTAGCCCTGCTCGCGGTCGGCGTCGGGCTTCTCGCGCTCGATCGCCAGGCGGTAGCCGCGGATCGCGGTCGACAGCACCCCGGTGCCGTTGAACTGGCCGAACACCAGGTCGCGCTCGCGGGTGGCGCGGCTGGCCTCGTTGAGCTCGAGGATGCGCGCGTAGGCGTCGAGCACGGCCTGGCCGGCTTCGCCCTCCTCCCGCGCCCATGCCAGCACTTCGGCCTCCTGGCGCTCCTTGGTGGCCATCGCCTTGGTGCGCTCGAAGCCGGCGAGCTGGCTGTCGTAGTTCTTGTAGACGTTTTCCCAGCCGCGCATGGTGCTGGCGTACTTCACTTCGATGTCGGGGTTCGCCTTGCCGGCCTCTGCGACCATCTTCTGCAGCGCCTTGTAGTGGCGGACCACGGTCGGGTACTGCCAGTCCTGCGTGTCCTTGAACTCGCTGGCCAGCGCGTAGCGCGCGGTTCGGCCGGGATAGCCGGCGACCATCACGAAGTCGCCCTCGCCCAGTGGTTTGTCGGCGAACTCCAGCCAGCGCTTCGGCTGGTAGGGCACGTTGTCTTCGGCGAACGCGGCCGGCTTGCCGTCCTTGCCGACGTAGGCGCGGTAGAAGGCGAAGTCGCCGGTGTGGCGCGGCCACATCCAGTTGTCGGTTTCGCCGCCGTAGGCGCCTACGCTGCCCTGCGGCGCGTAGACCAGGCGCACGTCGCTGATCTCGAGGTTCTTGAACAGGCGGTAGGTGTTGCCACCGGCAAAGCTGTACAGGCGGCAGCGGTAACCTTCGTCGGCCTCGCAGCCGGCGACGAGCGACTTCTCGATCGCGTCGAGCGCATTGGTGCGGCCGATCGCATCGGGCGCCGCGGACACGGCGGCCTGCACCTTGGCGGTCACGTCCTCGATCGACTCCAGCGCGAAGATGCGCGAGTTCGGGCCGGCGCTGATCTCGTCGCCGATCGCCGCGGCGTAGAAGCCGTCGCGCATGAGGTTGTTCTCGGGCGTGGAGTTGAGCTGGATCGCGCCATAGGCGCAGTGGTGGTTGGTCGCCACCAGGCCCTGCGGCGAGACGAAGCTCGCGGTGCAGCCGCCCAGCGAGACCACGGCACCGAGCGGGTCCCCGGTCAGGTCGGCAAGCTGTTCGGGCTTGAGCTTGAGTCCTGCCTTCTTCAGCGGCTTGGCGATCTCGGGGAGCTGCTGCGGCACCCACATGCCTTCGCCGGAGTGGGCGGGACTGGCGGCAGCGGCCGCGAAGGCCGCGACGGCGGCGGCGAGAAGGGTCTTGCCCATAGGTTCGGTGTCCTGGACGGGTTGGATGGTTCGGAGTTTAACGGCCGCCGGCGGCGGCGGGAGCCTGCCGGTCGGCCTGGTCGAGCGGCAGCCCCATCTCGCGCAGCAGCTGCGGCGCGGGATAGACGCGGGCCATGATCCACCGCATGTAGCGGGCGTCGACGTGGATCGCGCGCTTGTAGCGCGGGTCGAACTTCCAGCTGGCGCTGACCGCCTCCCAGTTGCTGTCGAAGTTCAGGCCGATCAGGCGGCCGCGCGCGTCCATCACCGGCGAGCCGGAGTTGCCGCCGGTGGTGTCGAGGTTGGTGAGCAGGTTCACGGTCTGGGTGCCGAGGCCGGGATCGACGGTGGCGCCGAAGTCGCGGCGGGCGATGGCATCGAGCAGCGGCTGCGGCGCGTCAAAGGGCGCCACGCCGGTGTGCTTCTCGACGATGCCTTCGACCGTGGTCAGCGGCGACCAGCTGACCGCATCGCGCGGCTGCAGGCCCTGGATGCGGCCGTGGCTCACGCGCAGGGTGGAGTTGGCATCCGGGTAGACCGCCCTGCCCTCGCTGCGGGCGTGGCCGATCATGCCGCGCATATAGGCCGGGCGCAGGCGCAGCAGCTCGCCGGCGCGGGCCTTGGCCTCGCCCTCGAAGCGCAGGTCGGCCTGCTGCAGGGTCGCGGCGGCCTGCATGAGCGGATCGGTGGCGGCCTGGACCTCGGCCGGGGCGGCGGCGAACAGGCGCAGGCGCTCGGCTTCGTCGGCCAGGGCGGCACCGGTGTACAGGCGTTCCAGGCGCGACGCGATCGTCGCTGCGTCGGTACCGAAGACGGCATCGACCTCGGGCACGCGCTGCTCCGCCGGCAGCGCGGCATGGCGGCCCAGCAGCTCGGCCAGGATCGCGCGCTCCACTGCCGGCGCGTAGCGGCGCTGGGCCTGGCGCAGGGCGGCTTCGATCCGGGCCTCGTCGCGCAGCTGGTAGCCGCTTTCGCGCTCGGCGTCGGGCTTGCCGCGCTCAAGCGCCAGGCGCTGCAGCCGCATCGCGCCGCCCAGCAGCTGGGTCTGGGCCTGCATCAGGCCGAACAGCTGGTCGCGCTCGCGCGTGGCCCGGGCGGAGGCGATCACCGCGGCCGCGGCTTCGATGTCGGCCCGCGTCGCGGCGGCATCGGGCTGGCCGGACAGCCACTTCGCCATCGCCGCCTCTTCCGCGCGGCGGCCGGCGACGGCATCGCTGCGGCGCAGGCCGTCGAGCTCACCCCGGGCCCGCTTGAGCGTGTTCTTGAGACTCGCCACCTGGGCGGCATAGCGCACTTCGGCATCGGCATCGCCCGCGCTGCCGCGCTCCACCGCACCCAGCAGCGCGGTCATCAGCTCCACGCGCGAGGGAAGCTGCCATTCGACCTGGTCGGCGAACTCGGCCGCGGTGCGATGGCGGAAGGTGCGGCCGGGATAGCCGGCCAACATGGCGAAGTCGCCCTCGGCCAGCGGATCGGTCGAGACCGTCAGCCAGGCGGCGGGCTTGAACGGCACGTTGTCCGGCGAATACGCCGCGGGCTTGCCGTCCGGCCCGACGTAGGCGCGGTAGAAGGTGAAGTCGCCGCTGTGGCGCGGCCACATGAAGTTGTCGATCTCGTCGCCGTAGCTGCCGATCGCGTCCGGCGGCGCGTACACCAGGCGCACGTCGCGGATCTCGAGCTGGCGCACCAGGTCGAAATCGGTGCCGTAATACATGTCGACCACGCTGCAGCGGTAGCCGGGCTCCTCGGCCTCGCACTGGGCCACGGCGGCCTTGGACGCGGCCTCGACGGCGTCGTGGTAGGCGCGGCCGGTCCTGCCGCGGGCATCGGCAAGGATGCGGTCGGTGATGCGCTCGAAGCGGTCGGTCACCAGCACCCGCGCGCCCGGGCCCGCCGACACTTCGTCGGCCGTCGTCGCGGCGTTGAAGCCGTTGGCGATCAGGTTGTTCTCAGGCGTCGAATTCAGCTGGATCGCACCATGCGCGCAGTGATGGTTTGTGACCACCAGGCCCTGCGGCGACACGAAGCTCGCCGTGCAGCCGCCCAGCGAGACCACGGCGCTCATCGGCGGCTTCGACAGGTCGGACAGGTCGTTCGGGTCGCCCTGGAAGCCGGACGCGCGCATTGCGGATTCGATCTCCGGCAGCTGGGAGGGCAGCCACATCCCCTCGTCGGCCAGGGCGGCGGTGGGCAGCAGCAGGGCGGCGGCGAGGGCCGTGGCGATGGAGCTCAGGCGCATGGGATTCCCGGTGGGCTGGACAGCCCGCGACCATAGGCCGGCGCGGCGACCGGGTGCAAATGCCGCCGGTCACGACCCGGGTGGCACGCCCCCGCGGCGGTACAATGGGCCTTTCGACCATCGACCGGCCCAACCATGTCGCAGTCCCAGCAATCCACCATCCCCGCCACCATGAAGGCGCTGGTCAAGCGCGAGCTTGCCCGCGGCATCTGGATGGAAGAGGTTCCGGTGCCGGAACCCGGCCCGAACGAGGTCCTGATCCGCCTCGAAAAGACCGCGATCTGCGGCACCGACCTGCACATCTACCTCTGGGACGAGTGGGCGCAGCGCACCATCCCGCAGGGCCTGGTCATCGGCCACGAGTTCGTGGGCCGCGTGGTGAAGCTGGGTCCTGGCGCGACCGGCTACGAGATCGGCCAGCGCGTGTCCGCAGAAGGCCACATCGTTTGCGGCCAGTGCCGCAACTGCCGCGCCGGCCGCCAGCACCTGTGTCCGAACACGGTTGGCATCGGCGTCAACCGCAACGGCGCCTTCGCCGAGTACATCGTGATGCCGGCCAGCAACCTGTGGCCGATCCCGGACCAGATCCCGTCGGAGCTGGCCGCATTCTTCGACCCCTACGGCAACGCCGCGCACTGCGCGCTGGAGTTCGACGTGGTCGGCGAGGACGTGCTGATCACCGGCGCCGGCCCGATCGGCGTGATGGCCGCGGGCATCTGCAAGCACATCGGCGCGCGCAACGTGGTGGTCACCGACGTCAACGACTTCCGCCTGAAGCTGGCCGCCGACATGGGCGCCACGCGGGTGGTCAACGTCAGCAAGACCTCGGTGAAGGACGTCATGGCCGAGCTGCACATGGACGGCTTCGACGTGGGCCTGGAGATGAGCGGCAACCCGGCGGCCTTCAACGACATGCTCGACTGCATGTACCACGGCGGCAAGGTCGCACTCCTCGGCCTGCTGCCCAAGGGCGCGGGCATCGACTGGGACCGGGTGATCTTCAAGGGCCTCACCCTGCACGGCATCTATGGCCGGCGCATGTACGAGACCTGGTACAAGATGACCCAGCTGGTGCTGTCGGGCTTCCCGCTGCACAAGGTGCTGAGCCACCAGCTGCCCGCCGACGAGTTCCAGAAGGGCTTCGACCTGATGGAAAGCGGCAAGTCGGGCAAGGTGGTCCTGAGCTGGTAGCCGGCGGTCGTCCGTCCCGGCGGGCAGGTGGAGCCGCCGCGGCGCGACACGCCGTGAATACGCCCATGTAGGCTCATCGGCGGCTTCCATGCCGCCGAAGGTCGCGCCGCAGCGGCGCCATCTGCCTCCCCAACCATCGAGGAGTGTCCTGTGTCCCTCACCACACGCTACAGCGAGACCCTTGCCGAAATCCGCGAGGCCGGCCTGTTCAAGGCAGAACGCATCATCACCAGCCCGCAGTCGGCCGAGATCGAACTTGCCGACGGCCGCAGGGTGCTGAACTTCTGCGCCAACAACTACCTCGGCCTTGCCGACCATCCGGACGTGATCGCCGCCGCGCGGGATGCACTGGACACCCACGGCTTCGGCATGGCCTCGGTGCGCTTCATCTGCGGCACCCAGGACCTGCACAAGGAGTTGGAGCGGACGATTTCGGACTTCTTCGGCAAGGAGGACACGATCCTCTATGCCGCCTGCTTCGACGCCAACGGCGGCCTGTTCGAGCCGCTGCTGGGAGAAGGCGACGCGATCATCAGCGACTCGCTCAACCACGCTTCGATCATCGACGGCGTGCGCCTGTGCAAGGCGAAGCGCTACCGCTACGCCAACTGCGACATGGGCGAGCTCGAAGCGCAGCTCAAGCAGGCGAAGGCCGACGGCGCGCGCACGATCATGATCACCACCGACGGCGTGTTCTCGATGGACGGCTTCATCGCGCCGCTGGACGAGATCACCGCGCTGGCCGGGAAGTACGGCGCGCTGGTGCACATCGACGAATGCCACGCCACCGGCTTCATCGGCGCCACCGGCCGCGGCTCGGCCGAGGTCAAGGGCGTGCTGGAAAAGATCGACATCATCACCGGCACGCTGGGCAAGGCGATGGGCGGCGCGCTGGGCGGCTTCACCACGGCCAAGGCCGAGGTGATCGAGCTGCTGCGCCAGCGCTCGCGGCCCTACCTGTTCTCGAACTCGCTGCCGCCGCACGTGGTGGCCGCGGGCACGAAGGCCTTCCAGATGCTCGACGCCGCCGGCGAACTGCGCGAGCGGCTGGCGGAGAACACGGCGTACTTCCGCGAACGCATGACCGCGGTCGGCTTCGACATCAAGCCCGGCACGCATCCGATCAGCCCGGTGATGCTGTACGACGCGCCGCTGGCGCAGCGCTTCGCCGAGCGCCTGCTCGAGGAAGGCATCTACGCGATCGGGTTCTTCTTCCCGGTGGTGCCGCAGGGCCAGGCGCGCATCCGCACGCAGCTGTCGGCCGCACACACGCGCGAGCACCTGGACCGGGCCATCGACGCCTTTACCCGCATCGGGCGCGAGCTGGGCGTCATCAAGGACTGATGCGCGACACCGCGGCGCAGCTTCGCCGCGGGCCGCCATGCCGCAAAGGGGTCAGCGCGGCTCGGAGCCGTCGTCCGCCGGAACCTGTGCAGGCTGGGTTTCCTTTGCCGCTGCTTCGACAGGTGCGGTCCCGGGAGGCACGCCCGGGACCGTCGGCAGCGCATCGCCGGCCGGGGCGGCCACGGCGCCCGCCGCCGGCACGGGAGCCCGGCCGCGAGCGATCCGGACGCCGCGCGTCTTCATCCAGGCATCGAACTCGTCGGCGGTCATCTGCCGGCCGTTCTGGTTCATGTCGAAACGCCAGGGCGTGTTGTCGAATTCGGTCTTGGGCTTGTAGGCACCGGGGTCGTTCGGATCCGCCACGCTCGCGGGCGCTGCGATCGCCACGTTGCGGCAGCCTTCGATTCGCCGGCGCAGCAGCACTTCGTCCACCGTCTGTGATTCGTCGTACGCATGCCCCAGCACGCCGCTGTTGGCGCCGAGCATGTACGAGGGCGCGGCCAGTTCGGTCGCCAGCGGCGCAAGCACCGTGACGCGCTGCGAGGCCACGCCCGCGCTCGGCAGGCTGCCGCAGTCGATCGCCGCCAGGGCCATTCCAGGAACCAGGAGTCCCGTTGCCGCCACACCCATCAACGCTGACCGCTTCATTGCTCTTGCCCCGCTTCGTCGTGCACAGGGCGAGAGTCTAGCAGCCTCCAGACGCACGAAGCCCGGCACTGGGCCGGGCTTCGTGGTGTCACCTGTAGCGACGTCCTCAGTTCTGGACGTTCAGCTCCGTGCGGCGGTTGCGCGCGCGGCCGTCCGGGTTGTCCGAACCGTCGTCATTGGTGTTCGGCGCGATCGGGCGGCTCTCGCCGTAACCGGTCGGACCCACCATCCGCGACGAGTCGATGCCGTTCGAGGCCAGGTAGTCGTACACCGCGGTCGCGCGGCGCTCCGACAGCGACTGGTTGTACGCGTCGGTGCCCTTCGAGTCGGTGTGGCCTGCTACTTCGACCTTCAGCTCCGGGTAGCGCTTCAGGATCTCGATCGCCTCGTTGAGGATCGACACCGCGTCGGGACGCAGGGTCGACTTGTCGAAGTCGAAGTTCACGCCCTTCAGGTCGATCGACACCGGCACCGGGCAGCCGTCCGGACCGATCGTCTGGCCGGGCTGCGAATCCGGGCAGCGGTCGTCGCAGTCGTTCACGCCGTCACCGTCGCTGTCCATGTCCGCGCAGCTCGGGGCCACCGGCGCCGGGGCCACCGGGGCGGTCGGCTCCGGACCCAGCGGGATCACCACGCCAACCGAAGCCAGCACGTCGCCGAACCAGTCCTCGCTCGGGGCGCTGACGCTGGTGTCGTCGAAGTCGGCACGGTAGGCCAGCTCGGTGCGGATCTTCACGCGGCCCACGCCGCCCTGCGCACCCACGCCGACCTTGGCGGCGAAGTTGCCGTCCTCGCGCTGGCCCGGCGACATCGTGCTCGGGAACGCGTCGTACTCTTCTTCCGAACGCTGGTAGCCCACGCCCATCAGCACGTACGGGGCCCAGTTGCGACCCTCGGCCATGAAGTGGCGGCGCAGGTCGAGCGAGATGCCGTACTGGCTCCAGTTCAGGTCCTGGTTCGCGTCATTGTTCGGGTTCTGGTAGTTCAGCTCCGCGTCCAGTGACCACTCCGGGGCGATGAACTTGCCCACGCCAAGCGTCGCGAACGGCGCGTCGCGCGTACCGCGATCGTTGTCCTGCAGGTTGAAGCCGGCACCACCGGTCAGATACCAGCGATCGTCGAATTCCTGGGCGGAAGCGACCTGCGAGAAAACCAGGCCTGCCAACAGGGCAGTGCTCAAGACGCGAATTTTCATTAGTTACTCCTAACCAGTCAGGAATGAATCGGGGGAAGGCGGTGGGCATGGGGGGACTGGCCACCCGGCCGCCCAACCTGCCAGTCGCGGCGCAATCATACACAATTCAGGTAGATGTTAACCATGCATTAAAACGAAGCCCGGCACTGGGCCGGGCTTCGTGGTGTCACCTGTAGCGACGTCCTCAGTTCTGGACGTTCAGCTCCGTGCGGCGGTTGCGCGCGCGGCCGTCCGGGTTGTCCGAACCGTCGTCATTGGTGTTCGGCGCGATCGGGCGGCTCTCGCCGTAACCGGTCGGACCCACCATCCGCGACGAGTCGATGCCGTTCGAGGCCAGGTAGTCGTACACCGCGGTCGCGCGGCGCTCCGACAGCGACTGGTTGTACGCGTCGGTGCCCTTCGAGTCGGTGTGGCCTGCTACTTCGACCTTCAGCTCCGGGTAGCGCTTCAGGATCTCGATCGCCTCGTTGAGGATCGACACCGCGTCGGGACGCAGGGTCGACTTGTCGAAGTCGAAGTTCACGCCCTTCAGGTCGATCGACACCGGCACCGGGCAGCCGTCCGGACCGATCGTCTGGCCGGGCTGCGAATCCGGGCAGCGGTCGTCGCAGTCGTTCACGCCGTCACCGTCGCTGTCCATGTCCGCGCAGCTCGGGGCCACCGGCGCCGGGGCCACCGGGGCGGTCGGCTCCGGACCCAGCGGGATCACCACGCCAACCGAAGCCAGCACGTCGCCGAACCAGTCCTCGCTCGGGGCGCTGACGCTGGTGTCGTCGAAGTCGGCACGGTAGGCCAGCTCGGTGCGGATCTTCACGCGGCCCACGCCGCCCTGCGCACCCACGCCGACCTTGGCGGCGAAGTTGCCGTCCTCGCGCTGGCCCGGCGACATCGTGCTCGGGAACGCGTCGTACTCTTCTTCCGAACGCTGGTAGCCCACGCCCATCAGCACGTACGGGGCCCAGTTGCGACCCTCGGCCATGAAGTGGCGGCGCAGGTCGAGCGAGATGCCGTACTGGCTCCAGTTCAGGTCCTGGTTCGCGTCATTGTTCGGGTTCTGGTAGTTCAGCTCCGCGTCCAGTGACCACTCCGGGGCGATGAACTTGCCCACGCCAAGCGTCGCGAACGGCGCGTCGCGCGTACCGCGATCGTTGTCCTGCAGGTTGAAGCCGGCACCACCGGTCAGATACCAGCGATCGTCGAATTCCTGGGCG